>NZ_JBFULD010000002.1:0-54272 GCF_056400505.1 Terrabacter sp. P5_B1 | reverse complement strand
GTCCAACACCGCCGCTCGGTTCTCCATCGGATCGGTGTGGCCGCCGCTGAAGTGGATGGCAAGGTGAACCCCCTCGAGCGCGACCTGCTTGCAGACCTCGCCGTCCGCTGCTCGTGACTGTCGAATGGCCCCCACCAGGCTCAGATGAATCCAACCTCGGAGGGAACCAATCACTTGGCAAGGTGCGGCTGTCTTGAGAGTTGGCAGCTAGAGCAACGCCAGAAGTGGCACCAAGGATGCTCAGAGCCCCAGCWCCTCGCGATCCTCGGCCGACAGCACCACCGTCCGCGGTGCCCACGTGCTCGGCCGCTTCACCTCTCCCCAATCCGAGCAGCCGGCACCGCCAGGATGACGGCGCGGACCTCGCGGGCCGCCTCCACGTCGCCGGCCAGGCCTTGACCCACCGGGCGGGACTTAATGTTGCTCTGATTCGAGAGCTCCCGCGCTGGCGCTGCGGTCCTCCCGCCGCTTGGCGTGCTCAGCGCACAAGGTGAAGAGCATCGAGCCGTAGCCGGCATGCCGCAGCTTCACGAGTGCCACTGATGGTTTTGGCTCGTCAGAGCGCCCCTTGGCGCAGGCGTCACAGGGCCTGTCGGCGAGGCTGTAGATCACGTCGAAGTCCATCGACTCGGCGAGGCGCCCTGCCTTGTCGATCGCGTCCAGCAATCGAGGCCGGCCGTCTGGATTGATTGCGATCTTCATAGCGAGTCCTCCTGAAAGATGTCGGCGTTCGACAAGCGTGTTCCAACATATGGCCTATCGCGCCGAGGGTTGCCGGTTCCGTGTGACGAAGGCTGTGCCGGGAGCATCCGTCCCGAACGAAGAGCGTCTAGCGGAGGTGCCCTTGTGCAACTCCAGGCACGCGACCCTGCGTCTGGATCGCGTCGCTGGGCTCCGACAGGTCCGCGGCCGTCACCGCGCGGGCACTGCTCGAGGGGGCTCCGGCATCTTGACGACACCCGAGAAGCGATCGCGTTCAGCAAAAGGAAGGGTGGAGGCCCCTTTCAGACCCCGAGTGCCTCACGGTCCTCAGCAGACAAGACCACGGTCCGCGGTGCCCATGCGGCTGGCTGCTTCCACCTCTCCCCTAGCCCAAGCAGCCGGCAGCGAGCCACGATGACGGCGCGAACCTCACGTGCGGCTTCCACGTCGCCGGACATAGCCTTGTCCCAGATGGCGGCCTGTAGGGCGTCCAGCCGTGCCAGTTCGAGTTGCTGGTGGTTCTCGACGGCATCCTTGCGGTCCCGGGCCAGCGCGTCCTGGACGATGTGGTGCACCGTGCCGCGGTTGGCGTAGCCGAGCTCGTCCGCGATCTCCTGGTAGGTGCGCCCCTGTGTCGCCAGCTGGACAGCGCGAGCTTGCCGAGCGGCCGCAAGGGCACGGTTGCGGTGCTTGCCGGAGACGAGAGGGATGGCTGCGGGGACGCTCATGAGAACCATTCTCGCTACTCGCGCCGCGCTTGGCTAAAGGCACGCCGGCTGCCGTGCTCTGCGCCGCATTGAGCGGACTCAAGTTGCCAGGTCATGCGGAATCCACAAGGCATGGGAGAACGTTAGGATCATGCGCGTTTGCCGTGGCAATCGCGACGTGCGTGGGCGCCTTTGCCTTTCGCCATGGGGAAGTCCACTGACAGGGGTCCGAATGTCTCATCACGCCGCTCTGCACGGCGCAGCGCAACACTCCACGTTGAGCCCGCTGGGCCGGCCACGCGCCTTCGCCGCCACACTCTCTGCCGTCGCCGCTGTTGGCCTCATCGCTGGTTGCTCGACTGCAGGAGAGCCCAGCAGCAGCCAGGGCATCCCGACCGTAACTCGGACCGTCACTCAGACTGTCGAGAAGCCGGGTCCGGCGGTGACCAAGACCGTCCAGGCCGCTCCCCTACCCGCCGTGACCAAAACCATCAAGGCCACAGTCAGCGCGAACGCTCCGACCACGTCCGCGGCAAAGAAGCCCGCCCCAGGGCAAATCCCGCTGGACACCTCCAACACTCCGGAGAAGTACGACAGCCTCTACGAGCCCGAGACCCCCGGCACGGGAGGTTCCGGTGTCGAGCCATGGATGAGCTACACCGCACCGGATTGGTCAGCAGGGGCGCCGAAATGGTGGAAGACCCGCATCGACTACTACTACGACACCGCCATGTGCGGGTCCATCACGTCGATCCTCAACACGCTGCCGCGGTCCCGCCCCGACATCCGAGCCATCATCCTTCAAGAGGGCGGCGAGAAGGGCACCTGCAACTGACACCGGCCGCTTGAGCAGTCGGGGCGAGCACCCCCCGCCTCGCCGGGCAGGTCCGCCGAGGCAAGCGCTGTGCAGGAAGATGCCAACCGCAAGAATCGCGGAGTACTACTACCGCGTGCGTTTCGGTTGGTATCTGTCTGCACGGGTGCTCAGCAGCGCTGCCTGAGCCGTGGCGTTAGTGGTGAGGACGTGAAGGCGAGAGCCATCCTGTGTTCAGCCGGGCCTCAAGATAGAAGGCGTCGCCTACTCCTGGGAACCTCTTCCGGCGTCGTATCGGCCAGCGCAGGCAGTCAAGACCACTCCAAGAGATCTCGTGTCGGCCTCCGCCATCAAATTTTCGTAGGGGGCCTACTCTCTGGGAATGGAGGAAGAACGGCTGCGGTGTGCGGAGACGGCTCTTCGGCAGATGCCTGAGGGCTACCGGACATTGGACGCGGCTCAAGTCGCTGCTCGCCAACGCGGCCACAGTTTCCATCGGGGCATGCACATCGGTTGGGCGTGGGGTGAGGATGAGCGCCGGCGTCCCTACCTCGACTTCTTGTCCGAGCACCGGCACCCGGGCATGCAGGCGCTGCGCTACTTCCCGGATGGCAGGACAGAACCGATCGCAACTCCGGCCTCGATGCGGAGGGTTTCGCCGGATCCCGCCGAAGATGCCGAACTCGAGCGGCAGTTCCTGGAGAAGAACAGAGCTGCATACGCGGACCTCCGTGACCGTGGCCTCTTGCCTCCCGAAGGTCAGAACATCGGTTCCCAGGACATCAACGAGTACCTCCTCACCAAGGCCCCGCCGACCGGCCGCGACGTTGACCTCGCCACCGTCGGCGCCAACGACGTGGTTCTCGGTGGCGGCTGGGACGAGGTACTTCGCGACGACCTAAGCAAGCCGTACTGGTTCAAGTTGCTCGAGTTCATCGACAACGAGTACGAGAGCCAGGAGGTCTATCCACCACGGGCGCAGATCTTCCGGGCGTTCGGGCTGACGCCCTATGACCAGGTCAAGGTCGTCATCCTCGGTCAGGATCCGTACCCCACCCCCGGAGAAGCGCACGGGTTGGCGTTCTCGGTCCCCAGTGACGTGTCGCGGAAGCCTGGATCGCTCAAGAACATCCACAAAGTCCTCGCGTCAGACCTTTCCACCGCGTTGGGTCGGCCGGTGACCGAACCCGACACCGGCAGTCTCGAGGGGTGGGCGCGACAGGGGGTGCTGCTGCTGAACACCGCTCTGACGGTGCGCGCCGGGACGAAGAGGGACCGCGAACTGCACCGGCGGTGGAGGTGGGAAGGCAACGGGTGGGCCACGTTCACCGACGCCGTCATCAGGGCCGTCAACGACAAGCCGGAGGGTGTCGTCTTCATCCTTTGGGGCAACGACGCCCACAGGAAAGAGAAGCTGATCGACCGCAGCCGACATGCGGTGGTCAAGTCCTCGCATCCATCTCCCCTGTCGGCACGGCGGGGATTCTCGACCAGCACCCCGTTCTCGGACGCCAACAAGGAACTGGAAAGGCTCGGTCGAGCCGGGATCGACTGGGAGCGAGTGGGGCCCGACGCCTGATCGGCCAACGCCCCGGCGAAGCTCGTCCGCGCCGTCAGTCGACGTCCTGAATCTCGGCGAGGGACAACACCCCCGGGTAGGCCACCGAGGTCGTGTCCCGGTCCCACTCGCGGCCCACCGCGGCGGTGCGGAGGAAGTCGCGGTACCCAAGGGATGACAAGGACAGGTAGCCGAACCCACGCTCCGACAGGGCCCGTCCGGCATCAACGGTCAGCCCGTCTGCAATGAGCAAGCCGTGCACCGCAGTGTGCGACGAGGCACCGAGGAGGTCCACGTAGCGGGCCAGTTGGTCGACCGCCCGCGAGTCGACCGCGGTGGCCTTGTTCTCGATGACGAGCAGGTCGCCTGCATGCATCTCGGGGGTGTCCTGCTCCACCACACAGATGAGGTCGGCGATGGAGCGTCGTCCATCCACGGCGACCTGGCGCCCGACCATGCCGTCGCGGTTGCGCTCCGCCAAGCGAACCGGGTACCCGTGCTCGCCCAACACCCCCAGCTCCTGGATCAACCACTCCTCGAAGCGGCTCTCACGTCCAGCCGGTTGAACCTTGTAGCTGCGCACCTCAAGGTTGGGCCACTGGTAGGTCTCGACCCAGGCCGTCAGCACACGGTCGAGAGCTCGCTGTTCGCCCCTTGACGAGAACCCCAGCACATTTGCGGTTCTTACGAGGACGGTTCCGTATCCCGCGGTCGGGTACTGCTCGACCAGACTGACGGGCAACGTCAGCGCATGCGCCACTTCGTCGCTCGGCCCGTCGAAGACGTCCAAGGAGCCGTCCCAGTCCCCCTTCACGAGGTAGCGGAAGCGCTCCCAGACCGGACAGCCCACGCGGACAACGAGCAACGGGTAAGCGATGACCAAAACGTCGTCGGTAACCAGGCGGTCGACCGCGTGGTGCGCCGCCGAAAGAATCTTCCGGACCTTGGCCTCGGGCTCCCCGGACGCGGCGACGACCTGGTCTACGACCCACGCTGGCTAACCAGACGCCGTCACGCTGCTGCCACTCGAGCACCATGCCGGGGTGAGGGCCGGGGGCATCCCGGCCACCGCGGACCCAGCCACGGTTGGCGAGCCCTCGAGCGTCCTAGTGGCACGCTCGGGCCACGATGGCTCGAGTTCCAACCAGGATGATCTCCGTGTCCAGAAACGAACGGCTTCGTCAAACCAGGCGTAGATCTGTAGCTAACCCATTCTCCACGGCGTTTCTCGTAGCCTTTGCCATCTATCTGATGTCCTCCGCTCTGTTGTCGACCGTCCGGGTTTCGGTCCGATTTTCCGCCGCCCCGACGGCGTCCTTTGAAACGGCCAATGAGGCGGTTTCCCACTCCGGGCGTCCCGACCCTTCGACTGCTCAGCCAACCCCAGCAGGCGGCACCGGGCCACGATCACCGCGCGCACCTCGCGGGCGGCCTTCACGTCACCCGCCATCGCCTTGTCCCAGAGGGCGGCCTGTAGTGCGTCCAGCCTGGCCAGCTCCAGCTGCTGGTGGTCCTCTACGGCGGCCTTGCGATCCCGTGCCAGCGCGTCGTGGACGATGTGGTGCACCGTGCCGCGGTTGGCGTAGCCCAGTTCGTCGGCGATCTGCTGGTAGGTGCGACCCTCCGTCGCCAGCTGGACGGCGCGGGCGTGCCGTGCGGTGGCCAGGGCCTTGTTTCGGTGCCTGCCCGTGACAAGAGGGATGGCGGCGGAGACGCTCATGGGAATCATTCTCAGCCCGTTGAGGCTCAAGGCACGGGCGGTGYGGCGTGGGCTGAACCAGGCCGCCGCGGTCGTAGGGGCGCAGCCCGCCGGAGATGGACGTCGACGCCCTCAACAGGGGTGAGACGGGCGTCGACTCCGTGAACGACACCCGCCGCGCCTGGGTGGCGACGGTGAACGGGGAACGCGGCCTTTCCGGACGTCGATACGTCCCCTTGGATACCGTCACCTGGGGTGACACAGGCCACGACGTGACAGTTTGACGTCATGCCAGCCTTCTCCATTACACGTATGGAGGCCAGATTGTCGGGTGTGGTCTTCGCGATCACTGATTACCGCTTCGGTCGCATACCCCCCGAAGGCCATGTGACTCGACAATGCCATAACCTATCTCTACGCTTCCACTGCTTGGTGGTCCGAAGAAGCCGACACCACCTACGATCTCGCCCGTWTCGCGCTCGGGTATAGAACGATGTCCGTAGAAAGCATCAGTCAATTCTCGTCAAAGTTTGAAACTATCCCTCGTGGCGTCAGCAGCCCACGGGGTTCGGTCAGTGAGATCCCGGTACGGGGCCAGTAGGCCTGCGATTTCCCGATCTCCGGTCGAAGGAAATCACTTGCCCAGTTTTGCAGGCGACGGCCTTCGATATCGCCACGACAACGTCGGTTGTCACGGGCCTCATAATGAGGCGAGCCGAAGTGATCTCTCCCACGGGCTGGTCGCTCATGACTCACGCATTACGACTATTCAAGGCGTTCAGATGCCCGACGCAGTCAGGCCGACGCAGCAGCAGCAGGGCTTCTTGGGCCGCCTCATCCCAGGTGAACATTTCCCATTCTGCGACCGCCTCACGGTAGGCCTCGGACCCGAGGAGTGCCGCAAGCGGCTCGAGAAACCGGGCCGCCAGTGCAGCGTTGGTTGACAGGCACGACACGCCGCGCGCCGCACCCAGGCGCTCGGCGGCGGCTGCTAGACCGGCAGCTTCCCAGTGAGCCCCGCCCGCTGACAGTGCCGCCGCGATGCGAACCAGGATGTCGAGGACGGCAGAGACGTCACCTGCCCGGGCGACGGCGTCCAGGCCGACTCCGAGTTGTTGCGCCACCGTTATGGGTTCGTTTCCCAGCAGCAACGCGCAGGCCGCCGCATTCGTGCTCGCGGCTGGCCAGGCGCCAACCCCCATGGCGGCTCCAAGTGCGGCAGCTCGCGTACCCCACCGCTGCCCCATGCGCCACAGCCGAGGGTCTGACGACCGCGCGGCTATCTCGCTGTAGTTGATCCCTACGACCACCTCCAAGACCTCGTTGTAGGTGTCCTTGGCATAGTGCAGCAGCTCCTCCGCCTCCTCGATCAGCCTGCCGGCGTCGGTGGTTGTCGACGGGAAGGACCCCATCAGCGCCAGAAGTTCAGGATCTTGGGACGCGGCTGCCGCCTCGAGGCCGCGAAGCCGAGTGAGTGCCACAGTCGCCATATCACCGGCCATGTACGCAATCAGACACCCGATGAAAGCCAAGTGAACCTGAACCGAGGCGTCGGGTAGATCACCCCCGCATGCGGCGGCCTGCCGCAGCAGCGCCGAACCTGCCTGAGCACCATCGCGCTGATCCACAATGAATGCCTGACACAGGAGCGCGTGGGTGCGCTCGGCCGCGGGAACCTCTTCGGCCGACGCGACGCGGCTTAGCCACGTGGCCGCTTCGTCCCATTCACCACGAAAGAACCACAGGGGATGCAGCGCCAGCGCCAACCGCGCCGTGTCGCGGGGCTCGCCGTGCTGGTGCAGGGTTTGCAGTGTCGCTCGTGCATTGGGCAGGTCGTTGACCCAGAGCCCAGCCTCGGCGCTCGTGGTCGGTGGCCAGACCAGGTTGGTGGGTCGGCTGGTGAACATGCCGAGGTAGTGCCGGGCATGCGCCGCCTCCGCGGGACGGTGCAACCCCGCTCTCTCGAGTTGGTCCCACGCTCGGTCGTGGATGGTGTCGAGCATGGCGATTCGGGGCCCCGCCTCAGTAGCGTCTACCCGGACGAGACTATGTGCCGCCAGTTCGTCCAGGGCCGCAGTCACGTCAAGATCGGCCCGCACCGCGCGGGCCACGTCGTGCACCGCTGGTAGCGTCGCGCCGCCGGCGAAGACCGCCAGGACGCCGAACAACGCGCGGGCGGGTTCGCTGAGCTGCTCGACGCTCCAGTCGATGCAGGCCTGCAGGGTGTGGTGCCGGCGTGGGGCGTCCCGGGGGCCGGTTCCGAGCAGCGCGAGGCGTTTGTTGAGGTTGCTTAGCAGCACCTCTGGTGGGGCGAGGTCGGCGCGGGCCGCAGCCAGCTCGATGGCCAGCGGCAACCCGTCCAGGCGCTGGCACAGCTCGGCGATGGCGGCGTCACTGGTGTGGTCCAGGAAGCCGGGGTGAGCGGCATCGGCCCGTTCCCGGTACAGGGCCACCGCCGGCGCCGTCGCAGCCGCGTGAGGGCCGGCGCCGCTGGTTTGGCCCGTGGCGGAGAGCGGCTCCACGACGAGGACGTGTTCGCCGGTCACCTGCAGCGGGCCGCGGGAGGTGACCAGCACCCGCGTGTCAGGATCGAGCGTTTCCAAGAGGCGGGCCAGGTCATCGGCGGCCCCGAGGAGGTGCTCGAAGTTGTCCAGGACGAGCAGCGTGGACGTGCCGGCCACCATCCGGGCGATCTGATCCGGCAGCGTCTCGCGATCGTAGTCACGGAGGCCTATTGCTGCCGCGACCTCGGCAAGGACGTGTTGCGGGTCGGACAGCGGGGCAAGGTCTACGAAGAACGCCGGTCCCTGGTCAAGTAACGAGGCCGCGTGCGCGAGAGCGACCCGGGTCTTGCCCACTCCGCCCGGCCCGGTGACCGTGACCAACGGCGCTCCCGCGGCGAACAGCCGGTGCATCTGCTCGAGGAGACTTTCGCGGCCGATCAGGGACGTGCGGGGACGCGGCAGCCGGCGTTGCGGCAGCACGCTGGGCACCTCGGGAGCGACCGCGAGTTCATGGTGCAGGACGGCCTGCTGGGCAGCCGCAAGCCCTGGCCCCGGGTCCAAACCGAGCTCGTCGACCAAACCGCGGCGCGTTGTCTCGTACACGTCGAGCGCATCGGCTTGCCGGCCGAGTTGTCCGAGGGCACGGATCAGTAGTTCGGCGGCTCGTTCGTCCAACGGGTGCTCGTGTAGGACCCTCTCGAGGCCAGCCAGCGCCTCCGCGGGTCGACCGTCGCTGAGCAGCGCGGCCAGGTACGCCAGCCGAGCTTGCTCGTGCTCATGGTGCAGTGCGACGCGGGCTGGATCCAGGAACGGGCAGTCAGGCAGGTCGACTAGCGCCCCGCCACGCCACAGTGCAAGGGCGGTCTCCAGCTCGCGTGCCGCCCGGTCGTATCGCCCGGTCTTCTTGCTCTCAGCAGCGGTCCGGACCAGCTCGGTGAAGCGGACGTAGTCAACGGCTGCCGGCGCCACCTGCAGCTGGTAGGCGCGTCCTCGCGTCACGACGATCTCGCTGGAGAGGCGGTGGCGGACAGCAGAGACCAGCTGCTGCACCATGTTGACCGCCTGCCTCGGCGGGCGTTCCCAAAGCGCATCCACGATCGCGTCCACCTGCGCCGCGCGTCCCGGGTCCAGTGCCAGAAACGCCAGCAGGGCTCGCTGCATCGGCGCCGAGAACGACACCACCTGGCCCCTCGTGGTCACCCGGAGGGGACCGAGCAGATCGACAGTGACGTCTTCGCCGGCGGCCACCACTGGTCAGGCCCCTACCTCGCTTCTAGCACGGAGATCCCTCCGAGAGGGATGCGCCGGAGGTTGCGACGTCCCCGCTTCGGTGCCTCTGAGTCTAGGGCGCACCGCGTTCAGCGACAGCAAAGCGACCACAAAGCGGTCCGGTTCAACCTCGTCCTATCGCCCCGCACGGGGCATCGGGCACCAGACCCGATCCGATCCGCAAGGAGAAACGTATGTCTCACCTCTACTCCCCCGCTTCGGCCACCGCCAGGCAGACGGTCACGGAGCAGCACAGCCAGATCCAGCACAACGGCGACTCGGGCCTCGCGGCCCCCAACAGGAGATCAAGGATGAACCTCAACATCGGTCGAATCAAGCGGGCGCTCGTCGCGTCCACGACAGTCGCCGCAGCCACCGCCGCGCTTGCCTTGAGCCCCGCGCTGACAGCGTCTGCAAGCGCGGAAGTGGTCTCATGGCCCGACGCGTCGTCGGTGTGCGTCGGTAGCGGCGCTCAGACGGGATTTGCGATGACCATCGGCGTCACGGAACACAGCTGGCTCAATGCCTCCCAATTGGGCGAAGAAGTCTACTGGCGGGCCTGGCTGCACATCTACGACTCACGCTCCGGCGCAATGTACTGGCGGCAGGCCTCCCAATGGTCGCACTACACACTGAGGCAAAACGGGGCCTCGAGCAGCGGCTTGATTCAGTGGAACGCCGACGGAACGCCCGTGGTACTGCTGGGTGGGACAACCGCGCCGGGAGTGTCGACCGTCCCGGTGACGGCGTTCGTCTTTTCCGGGCTTTGGGTCAAGCCGTACGTCGAGGCCTGGACGGCGAATGAGGGGTACATGACCCATGCTGTGCCCATCGACGCCAACTCGGTCCGCACGGACGCCGACTACGGGTGCTACTACCCCTGAGTTCCAGCCAGTACATCAACAGACTCACCAACTGTCGCTAAGCGATCCTTAAGCGCGCTCGCACATGCTGTAGCCACGGGCACCTCAAAAGACTCTCAACTAAAAGGAGCTGATTCAAATGCACATTGGAAACTGGCCTATTCGACTCAGAAGGCTCGGCGGCTCGGCAACCGTCATCATCGTGTCGACGGTTGCCGTCCTGAGCCTGACACCAAGTTCGGCGCAGGCATCGATGTTGTCGTACACGGGAGCCCCAGGCACCGCGACCGTACTAAGCGGGGGCTGCTATTCCCAAGACGCGTTCGGCACGGTGATGATCAGAGAGGTTGCCCCAGCCATCTATGCGCGAAACTACACATCTGGTGCTGGCAACGACGCGGCGTGGGTGCGCTTCCGAACTGTACTCTTTGACCAGGACGGCAACCAAGCCTCGAACGGTTGGAGTGACTTCTCGCTCGCGTACGACAACAAGCCCGCGTCCTTCTACGGTGAGCAGGTCTTCAACAACTTGTACGCCAGAGGTACCTACCGGCTTCGGATGGAAATCCAGTGGTGGAACGGCTCCACAAAGCTGGGAGCCACTTGGAACGCTGTCGACTCCTTCAAATACTACAAAGGAGGGGCGTTCTACGGCTCTGCGCCCGACGTATGCCACTGGCTTTGACAGTCAGGCGCCGGTCCCCGTGCCGCGCTGCGGGGGACCGGCGCCCGTGCGCTCGATCCGGGTGATGGGCGTCCGTGCAAGACGATGCCAACCGCAAGGATCGCCGTAGTAGTAGTCCGCGTGTCTTTCGGTTGGTACCTGCTTGCACGACGCTGTTCCAGCGCGGCGGAGAGGTGCGGACGTGAAGGCACCAGCCATCGGTTCGGCCTTGGCCTTGCCTGGAGGCAGAAGCGTGGGGGGGCACCGTTGGACTCTTCCCCGACTGGCCCAGGACTTCCTGATCGCTTCGGCAGCGGCCGTTTCTCGAACGCTCCCCCAGGTGCCACAGCTGCGGCGGCCCTGCGCGCCGCGCGCTGGAATGGAGAGCCGGAAACCCTTATTCCCCTGCCGTATTCGGTGGTAAAATGGAACCCCGAGGCATTGGGATAACCACGTCCGATCACGGACTGGAGAAACCCCCCTCACACGGAGTTCAGGAAGGGCCCGTCACATCGGTGGCGGGCCTTTTCGCATGCCCGGGCTCTGTCCGTACTCCAACGAAAGGAAGACCATGACCGCACCACCTGTCACCCTTCGCAGCCCCGCTGAGCTACTCGTCGTAATCCCCCACCTGCTCGGCTTCGAGCCCGACCGCGCCATCGTGGTCGTGGCGTTGAGGGACAAAAAGATCGGCCTGACTCAGCGGATGGACCTGCCTGACCCCGACCGGGTTGAGGAGGTCGCCGACGCCCTGGTCCGTCACGTCCTCAAGGACTCAGCCCAGGCGGTCCTGCTTGTTGGCTACGAAGCGACAGCCGGGGAGAGCCACGCCCTCGTCGCCGCACTCACCGAACGACTGCGCGAGGGCCGGGTGTCTGTCCGTGACCGGATCGTGGTCCACGAGCGCAGGTGGCGCTCCCTCGACTGTCACAACCCGGCGTGCTGCCCGCCCGACGGCCGACCGCTACCGGCGCCGGACGAGGCCGCCTCCGCCGTCGCCGAGTTCATCGGCCGCGGCAGCGCGCCGCTGCCCGACCGGAACGCCTTGGCGGGGCAGGTGGAAGCGGGCTCAACCGCGTCTGAGGTCGCCGATCTCATGGGCGGAGAAGGGGTACCCCACGTCACCCTGACCGAGGAGGAGGCCCGGCACCGCCTCGCCGGAGTCTGGGCGCGAGTACTGGAGGTCGACGGGGACCCCATCACCGTGGCCGATGCTGCCGTCGCGCTGCAGTCCCTGACCGACGTCGCCACCCACGACGGGCTCGCCGCCCTGCTGACCAACACCCTCGCCCGCCAAGAGCTGCCCCACGAGACAAGGGCGCTCCTCAGTGACATCACGCAGGCCCTGCAAGCGCATGAGGACGTCGTCACCGACTCCGTTGTCGGCGGGGTCAAGGCCCGACTCATCACCTTGTGCCGTCACGCCAGCGACGAGCACGCGGCTCCGAGCCTGACCCTCCTGGCCACATACAGCTGGTGGCACGGCGACGGAGCCCTGGCCCGCGTCGCCCTAGACCGGGCCCTGCGCTGCGACCCCACCTACCGGCTCGCCCGCCTGCTCGTGTTGATGCTCGACGAGGGCATTCGTCCCGAGCACCCCTGACCCTCCACCACCGAAGAACCGGGGCCTGCCGCAACACGCGGCGGGCCTTTCTCATGCCCGGACGCACGGAGCGCTGGGCTTCACCGAGAAGGAGATCCACCATGTCCACTGCAGCACCCATCAACCCCGGCCTCTACGCCGTCCCGGCACCACCCCAGAAGGAGCGGTTCGCGCTCCTGCTCCGGCTTCGCAGGGCGGCTCGACAGGCGTTCGACACCCTTCTCGCCATGCCTCGCGGTGCGGCTGGCTGGGTCCTCGCGCGAGCGCGGACCGTCCTGTCCGCGATCGGCAGCAGCCCCGTCTGGGCACGGATGGCGACAGGGCTGGCCCGTATCGGCAACCTGATCCGGTCCGTCGGTCCAGTGACGGCAGCCGCTGCAGTCTTCAGCATCCCGGCGGTGTGGCGAGCGACGGTCCGTGTCGGCCGGTTCCTCGGCTCGAGGATCGCCGCTGGAGCGAAGGCCGTGTGGCAGCAGACCCGTTCGCTCCTCGGCAAGTGTGGACCGGCCGGCACTCGCATCGCGACAGGACTGGCCAGCGCCGGTACGGCATGCCGCCGCCTGCTCGTCGCTGTAGCCGCTCACCCGGTGACCCAGGCTCTCGTGGACGGCGTCCGCTCCCTGGCAGCGCTGGTGCGTCCGGTCAGCCACAGCACCGTCGTCCACCGGCTCCTAGGCCGGCTCGTCGGCGCCTCCTGGCTGCGGTGGGCGCTTGAACTGCTCATCCTCCCGTTCGTCATGGCACCCAACCTGGCGACGGACCTCAGCCGCGGCTCTCGGACTGCAACAACGCCACCGGCCAGTTCGTCGTCCCGCCCGGCGGGGGGTGCCTCGGCCTTCGTGCCCGCGCCCGGCACAGTCGTCGGCGACGAAGCCGGCGAGGGTGAAAGTCCAGCGGGGACCGAGGACTGGGCTAGGTCCTTCGAGCCCCGCAACCGAGCAGAGCGACGCGCCCAGCAGCAGGCCCGAGCGCACGCCAGACGAGACCGCGCCCGGCACTGACCACCCAGGTCGCAGGGGGCCCGTCGAACGTCGGCGGGCCTCCTGCCATCCCAAGCCCAAAGGAGAAACCCATGCTCATCGTTCTATCCGTGGCCGCCGCCGCGGCCCTCGTCGTCGTTGCGTACACCAGGCTCAGAGAACACGAGCCCGAGACCGCAACAGCCAGCCTGCGCGCCGTCCGCGACCTCGCCGACGTCATCCTGGTCTGCGTCAAAGCCGTCGAAGGCGTCGTCGACGTGCTCTCCCGCCCCGCTCGTGTGGCATCCACCGCCAGCAACAGCTGGTCCGACGAGCCCGACTACGACCTCGAGGACTAACGCTTGTGATTTTGGCCAGGAGACGCGTCAGCTCTGACCGTCCCCCGAACCGCCTGAGCACAGTTTCCGACCACCGAGTGAAATGACGGCCGCTGCTCGATCAACATTGAGGTTGTAGGCGATCCAGTCATCACCGCGGTAGATACGATCGCTGGTCGGCCGTTGACAAAGGTCTTGGTCAAGCCAAGCCTGCATCTTCGCCTGATCGTCGTAGAACTCAACCCCGGGGTGTCCGGCTCGGGTCCCCCCGTCGCAAGCTGCCGACGTGCCATGCCACTGGATGCTCATCGTTGAGCACACTGCCGCAGCGACTTGGTCCCTGCTTGCCGAAGGCGGCGACGCATTCACCGACGAMTTCGAAGGCGATGCACTAGAACACGCGGTGAGTGCCGCAAGGGATGCGAGGACTGTTCCCATAGCGAGATACCTGGTTGTGAACACAGTCTCGAACGATACTGAGCGCGGGACCGTGTGAATCAGTCCGCCACACGGAAAGATGGCTCTCGATCTTGGCCCCCGCAGTTCTCTTGGGGGACTCCCGGTGCCGTCGACTCCGTCACGCCGCATCCTTCGTTCGGCGGTTGCCGGCATCGCGCTCAAGCGAGGGTTCACCCGCGCGTCTGTTGCCCGAGCCGTCCGCAAACGAGCGTTTCTGAACAGCCAGACGCTCCTGCCTCCTGTGAGGCGGGGGCGTCTGTCCTTTTCCCATGTCCGAAATCAACGTCTCAGAAGGAGGCTCACCAATGAGTAGTGAGACACCGAGCGCCGGTTACCTCGTCGGGTACGCCCGCGTCTCTACTCTCGAACAGAACGCGGCCCTGCAGCGCGACGCCCTCGAAGCCGCTGGCTGCCAGCGCATCTTCACTGACAAGGCATCCGGCAAGCTCGAGCACCGACCAGCCCTCGACGCCATGCTCGACCAGTTGCGCTCGGGTGACACCGTCGTCGTTTGGAGGCTCGACCGGCTCGGCCGTAGCCTGCGCCATCTCATCGACACCGTCCAGGCACTCGAGGCCTGTGGCGTCGCGTTTCGCAGCCTCTCTGAGAGCATCGACACCTCCACGCCCGGCGGCAAACTCATCTTTCACGTCTTCGGAGCGTTGGCCGAGTTCGAGCGTGACCTTATTCGCGAGCGCACCTCGGCCGGCCTTGCGGCTGCACGGGCGCGGGGACGGAGCGGTGGCCGACCGACCGTCTGGACGCCGGAGAAGCTGAAGGTTGCCCGGAGCATGTACGACAGCCGTGAGCACGACATCRCCGCCATCGCTCGGGTGGTCGGCGTCAGCCGGGCGTCGGTGTATCGCGCCCTGAGGCAAAGCAACCCAGACGAACCCAGCCCGTGACCTGGCTTGGCCGGCTCCTCTCGTCCTCGGGGCGGGCGGGGCCGGCCAGGCGGCCCTTTCTTGCGTTCACGAGCGATTCGTCGGCTCAACTACTGGGCAACGAGGACTTCGACCGGACCAAGACCTCCCATTGGCGTCCGCCACCTTGAATCGGGACAGGCCGCTTGTGCTGTCCATTCGATCACCACAGGCTGGCTGGCTGCCGTCGCTGTAGTACTCCTCATCTGGGCTTGACGGATTGGGAGGCTCTCAGCCGACGCAGGTCCGGCTCGGCGTGTCGGGTCACGACCTGATGTGCTGCCGCCGGCGGAGCACTACGTCGGGGTCGGGGGCCTGAGCCTCTTTGAGTAGGAGCAATCACCAGCTTGCGCCTATCACTCCGCCATTGCCCCACATGTGGGTGACAGTCGCGCGGATGGCTCAGCTCGAGCTGCTACGGCTCCCAGGTGAGTGTGGCGCCACCTAGCCCGTAGGGACTCATCTGCAAGATGAGGTCCTTCGCGTCGGCCACGCTAAACCCGACCCGATAGGCCGAAGACTTCCCGACGGGAAGGTCACCAGGACCGCTGAACCCGTCGTCCGTGTTGAAGAACTGGTCCCCCTCCGTACCGATGCCGTCCTCCGCGGAGCGCCGACCCGAGTACACCTCCACCAGACCCGAGGGTGATGCCTCGGTGGTGCCGGTGTTCTTCATCGTCACGGTGAAGTAGACGTTCACGGCCTGCTTCGCGTCGGCCGGGTCGGCCGGCTTGAAGGGCTTCGGGGCGGACACCGTGATGTCCAGCTTCATCGGATCACCAGGGCAGCAGGTCTGGTACGCCTTGAACTTCAGGGTCTGCCCGTACTTCGCTGTCGGCTCGAACATGTCCGCAGAGTCCTCCTCGGTGGCCTCCGGGGCGCTCGAGGCTGACGGTTGAGGCGCAGCCTCGCTCGAGGGCCTGGGGCCGGGTGAACTCTCGCAGGTACGTTCGACGGTGACGCGAGGGGTCCCGGACACGGCAGCTCCGGAGGCGGGATCCTGCGTGCAGACGGTCCAGTTGGACTTGTCGACGATGCCGAAGAGGCCGCCGCCGACGACGTCGACGTCCCGGTGCACCCCGGCGCGCTGGACATCGCTGAGTGCGACATCCAGGTGCTTGCCCACGACGTTGGGCATGGTGATCGGTGGGCTGTCCGAGCAGCCGGCGATGGGCAAGATGGTCGCGGCGGCGACGGCGAGCAGGACGAGAGTTCGGCCCATAGGTCAGTGGTCCCCTGATGACGTGATGGTGCTGCCCGGAGGCAGGTGTGAGTGCCGCCACCTTAGGGCTCCGGCCGACGCCGACTCGAGCGGGGCTCCGTCCTGTTTCCTGCCGCCAACGGGCTGCGCGGCCATCTCCAACCCTCGGCGTATGCCCAGCAGTCTCTCTGACATCATTCAGCCCATGATGAGAAGGACAGGGGCACTCGTGGTCGCCGCCGCGCTGCTCACGCTGGGAGCGTGTGGCCCGGATCCGTCGGCGACAGTCACCCCGCAGCAGCCCGCGCCAGCGCCCTACAACCCGGTGGTCGAGCCGGCGCCGATCATGACTCGCGACGCTCAGCTATGCGACATGCTTCAGGCACAGAAGGACGTCAACAGCCGCCTGTCGTCGGACGGGTACGCAGACTCGTACGCGTCCGAGTACGACAGCCTGCTGAAGGCAGGCCAATGCTGACCGAAGCCCGAGGTCGATGCACACGGTCCGTGTGGGGCGTCCTGCTCGCCGCAGCAACGCTCACTCTCGCGGGCTGTGGAAGCGACCAGCCCAGCACCGTGAACCAGCCCAGCCAGGATCCCCAGGCTGAGCGAGACGCGGTCTATCTCCAGATGGCGCACGACGTTGCTCCCGAAGTCACCGACGAGCACCTGATGGACCTGCGCAAGAATCTCTGCGCCGTTCTTGACGAGAAGCCGACGAGGTCCACGTACCTTCTAACCTTGGGGATGGCGCTCAAGGGAGGCCTGTCGTCAGAGCAGGCTGGGACCATCAACGCGACGGCAGTGGCGTCGGGCTGCCCTCAACACACGGACCTCGTCAAGCCCTAGCTTGCCGGCTGCCATCCGTTCCACCCCCTCCCGCTGCCGAGGGCTGACAGGGCCCTTCTTCGGCGCAGGAGCAGCCGACGCCCTGATCTGCCGCCGAGGACAGAGAAGACAAGTGCGGGCCCTCGCCCACCGGCAAGGTGAGCGAGGGCCGTGCCGGCCATGTCAATGGCGTGGGGCGCCTGGCCCGGGGGTGTTGCGATGTCGTCTCAGCGGCGACGGCGCGATGCAATGAGCTGTCCCGGTTCGTCGCCGGCTGGTCACGCCCAGGTGGCGGCCGCCCGTCTTGAGGCGGGTGGGTCACTAGGCCCCTCGGGAAGTCGGGCTGGTTTGGTGCTCCGGGTGATCCCCACGCTGCGGCCACCGTCGTGGGCGAGCTGTGAGATCGCGGTTTGTCCGCATTCGCCCACGCTGAGGCGGTAACGTCCGTCTCCGGGAGGAAGCAATGAACGGAGATGGCCGGGGCTCCATCACGGCCTGGGGCGGGCTGGTTGCCGGGGTCGGGCTACTCATGTTCGTCTTCGTGCCGGTCGCGCAACGGAGCACACCTTCACCCAGTTCGCGGTTTGAGGTACAGCTCGTTGAGCCTTCTGCGGACCCGGTCCCAACCCAAGTACTACCGGCTGCGCCCAATGACGCGCCCACCGAGACACCTGCCCCGGTTCTCGTTCCATGCACATCGGATGACTCCATCGGCATGCACATGGAAATCGACCTGTCGCGCGCCCGAGGAGCCGTGTCAGCCTGCGAGTGGCGGGACCCTGTAAGCAGCGCTACACCGATCGTGGAGACGTCCGAGCCGCCCCAGCCACCGCCCTACCCTGACCTGCCGACGCCTCTTCCCGCTGGTGCGGGGTACATCGTCACTTGCGTGGATGGCTACATGTCGAAGGCGGGCGGAAGACAGGGCGCCTGCTCTCACCACGGCGGCACTCTTTGATCCTCGTCTGCGACCGGCCGGGAAAGCACACCGGAGAAGATGTGGAGCGCCAAGCAAGCCAGCACGGGTCTTTGAGAATTCTCGTCAACTGGCTTCCGCGGGGCTCGAGGTCTGGTCGGGCACGATGCAGCCGCAATAGGGTGCGGAGCACACCTACGGGAGCTGAGGCGTCGGCTTCAAGCTCGACGACGAACGACACGAGGCCAGCCAAGCGCCCCGGGTGTTCGTAGTCCCGGAACGCCGCGAAAGTTCCGCAGAACGCGGCGCAGCACCCACCCAAGGCGGGCACCCCCCGGGTCCTCGTAGGGGAGGGACGAGAACTGTCGGGGCTGTGAACCCCGGGCGTCAGTTCAAGAGTGGCGCGCCCGCCGGGGGCACGCGCGCCTTGAGGGCTAACGGGCTTATTCGAGCGCCCTCACCTTGAGCCTCGCGAACTCTTCCGACGTGATGGTCCCGGAGTCCAGCAGTCGCTTTGCCGCGGCGATCTGGTCAGCGGGCATGGCGCCTCCCGAGACGGCCCTTATATAAGCCTCCTGGGCCGACACTTCATCAAGCGACTCCGGCGACGGTCCCCTGTGCATGAGTAGCTCCTGAGCCTCCATGATTGCCTGCTGCGCTTCACGCAGTTGCTCTCTCAAAAGCATCAGGTCGGTGCCCGACCGTGCGGCCGCGGTGCGAGCCGCGCGTGCGTCCTTCCAAGCGCCGTACGCCGCATAAGCCGCCGTAACGAGAGCCGTCGCTCCGGCCCCGATAGTCAACGGCACAATCGACTCGAGCATGTCAGGGGGCCTTGCCGGGGTGACTAATGGCCATGCTGATGCCTCCTATGATGACGCTGATGGTGAGACTGATCAGCGAGCCGGTCACAATGGACGCTCTCCACTCGTCAGGAAGAGATTGCCCCGAGACGAGTTGGCCCACAAGGGAGCCATAAGTCATGGACAGCAGCACGACGAAAATGAGACTAGCCAGGTGAAGGGCATCTCGCGCCCGAGCGCGGTTGAGAGTGTTCATACCGCTCAACTCGCGAATGCCGCCACCCAACAAAGCAACGCAAGTCACCAATAGTTGGCCTGACCCAATGATCGGATCGAGGCCAGGTACCTGCCGACGAATGACCAAGATGGCCACAAAAAGGGCCCCAAAAGGTACGAGAGACAGGATCACGCCCCAGCCGAGCCAGCGCATCACGCGGTAGGCCAAAGTCGCCCCCTTCAAGAACTCGTCGCCTGACAGACACCCTATTGCGCCTCTTGCCCCTGTTGCTAGCTGGACATGTCGGCGGCCATCGGCTGAGGTTGGCCCATGCCCAGCGCGCTAGTCGGCCGTCCAGGCGAAGACGTCGAAGCAGTCGTCTCGATGCTCCTGTGCCGACAGCATGACCGCGCTGCCCGGCGACGCCCCGGCCAAGGTGACCGCGGCATCGACGTCTTCGTGCCGCTCGACGACGGACGCATCGACGTCTACCAAGTGAAGCGGTACGACCGGTCCCTGACGCCGACCCAGTGGCGCAGGGTTCGGGAGTCCTACGACACCCTCGTCGACGCGGTCCGGCAGGGACTGCAGGTCCGCAACTGGTACCTCGTGCTGCCGTTGGACCCGTCCGAAGCGGACGAATCCAAGTTCACCGCGCTCGTCGCGGACGGACCGTTCGAGCACTGCGAGTGGAAAGGACTGGCCTGGCTGGACGCCCTCGCCGCGCAGTACCCCGAAGTTGTCGACTACTACCTCGGCGACGGCAAACAACGACTAGGGCAGCTTCACCGAGACCTCCTGACGGTCCTCAGGGCCCGCGACTCGGCCCAGGTGGAAGCCGACACCAAGGTGGTCGGTCAGGGCCTGGTCGCCTTGCATCACGCACTGAACGAGCACGACCCGCTCTACTGGTACGACTTCGCCGTCCACAAAGACCAGGGCTCCGGCGAGGACACCGTGCTGCGGACCGACCCGCCGGAGACGCTGGTATCCACCGCGCGGTTGACCTACGAGGGCGTCAGCGTGACCTGGGACATTCACGCCCGATGTGCAGAGTCGCTGCGCGAAAGGCCCATCCCCATAGGTGTCTCCTTCGACGCCCGAGACCCCGACCTGCAAGACGCCCTGCGAAGATTCTCCGAGTACGGCGCCCCCTTCGCCGCGCCTGACGGCAGCGCAACCGTCACGGTTGACCTGCCGGGCGGTCTCGGGGTCGAGAATGCCCCCGGCGCAGTGAGGTTCGGGCCAGCCACTCAGCCGTCCGCAGGTCCGTACCTCCTACGACTTCGCGCCACACGACTCGGCGAACCGCCCTTGGTCGTCCGGGTGAACATGCAAACTCCCACCGTCGGCAGCCGTGGCGTGCGCCTGTCCGGTGAACACGACGGCGGCGCCTTCTCCTTCCAAGCCCTCAACGACTTCGAGCCACCCAACATGCACGTCAGTTTCGCCGGGCTCGACCCGACCGGCAGACCCGTGGCAGGTGTTCTTGAGGGCGTCGAATTCCTCTTGGCACTGCCCGCGAGCGCCCTTGAGATCGGTGCGGAGCACGGACCCTTCATTCCGCTCGGGGAGGGCCCACGAAGCGCGTCCGGTGTGAAGGACCCGAACGAGGACCTGGAGGTCGCGGCGCTACGTGCGCTGCACGAGATTCAGCAGCACACGCCCGCAACGGTGCTCGTACCCGACTTTAACCAGGTGACGAAGGGCCAGCTACGAGAGTGGCAGATCATAGCGCGTCTCCTTCGAGGTGAGACCGTGAACGACGAGCGTCTTGGCGTCCTAACCACAAACCTAGAAGAGGCGCCCGAGCATCCGGTCGACGGCGTCTGCCAGTTTGCCATCTCAGGCGATCTTGTTGCCGACGTTGCCGGCCACCAAGTCGTCCTGGGCCAGCAGATACTCTCGGTTGCGAGCGCAACCGTGAGCCATGACTCGGCTGACCCAAGGCGGGTGACCGTCACCCCCTCCGAGGGCCACACCTGGACGCGCCGTCTCGGCGGGTCGCCAGACTGCGATGCCATGTCATGACCGCGTCGGGTGCCACCTACGAACCCACCCGATCGTGTCCACCGACCATGTCGACCCAACCGGGCTCGAGACGGTCTGCGTTGACCTGATCGGGTCAGAGCGAACACAGTCGCCGGCTCTCGGTGAAGACTCATGCGCCGGAAGGACTTAGCCCTCTGCCCCTTCTGAGTGCCGAGGGACCCGTAGCCGCACACAACGGGCACGACGGGTGGCGCCTACGGAAAACTGGTCGTGTCGACGCCGATGTCGGCGGCAGATGCCACACTGTCGCTGCAGCAGCGGGAATGGGTTCCGCTGCCCGACAGGGGAACGGCAGCACAGCCTGATCATGAAGTGGACACCGAACCGCGTCATCGCCCTCGCCGCCGTGGGCCTCATCGCCTGGGGTGCGAGCTCGGCGACCGGGGACGAGCGCGGGCCTACCGCACCGCCGCAGGTTGCGGCCGAGACGCGGGGCGATGCCACCGGATCGGGGCCTGTCGCGGCCACCACCCATCCAGCAGCCACGAGCCTCGACCCGCAGACCAACACGGCTCCAGCGCCGCGCAGTCCCTCCTCGGCCGGCACGTCCGCTGCGCGAGCGGGTGCAACCGGAAAGGCCGCGGCAGTCTTGGCCACGCTGCCCGTCAAAGGCCGCGCCCCGATGACCGGGTACGCCCGCGAGCAGTTCGGGCAGGCGTGGAGCGACGACGTCACGGTCGCGTTCGGCCACAACGGGTGTGACACCCGCAACGACGTCCTGCGCCGCGACCTGCGTAACACCACGCTCAAGGCCGGCACGAACGGATGCCTCGTGCTCACCGGGTCCTTCACCGAGCCCTACTCCGGACGCGCCCTCTCGTTCACCCGCGGCGCCGGCACCTCCTCCCTCGTCCAAATCGACCACGTGGTCGCCCTCGCTGACGCCTGGCAGTCGGGCGCGCAGCAGGAGCTCACTGCGACTCAGCAGTGGCTCGATCTACGGCTGCTGGCCGCCCTCGGACAGCCGGCATACTGGAGCCGCGACGACAAGGGCGGCCTTATGCAGGACGACGGTGCTAGCCGGTTCGACATGCAGCCCCGCAACCAAGGGTCAGAAATTGTGGGGTCGCGGTTGCGCAAGCTCGCCGAAAGCGTCTCTGCCCGTAAGCCCCCCGACGTGCTGGCCGGCCTGCGCGGGACACTCGTCCGTGATGAGATCGGCAGGGACCAGGTAACTAGCCGCACGGGCACAGGCTTCTGCAACCCCGGTCCAGTGGACAACGCCGTGGCCTGGTGCGCCCTCTGGGGAATCAGCCAGCTACCCAGCACGCCCCGAGTGGGAAGACGCGCCGTGACCATCAGCAGTGGACACCTTGGGCGGCCACGCCAGGAGTGGTTCTACCTCCCCTACTGGGAACAACCATGGCGCCCCGCTCGACTGCGGACCATCGTGTCCTCAGGCCGACTCGGGTCTGCTGCACGGATAGGTGACATCTGATCTGCGTCGATGTGTGTCGGCGCTGGAAGGATGTCCACCATGCCCAAGGCGTTCCCCAACGAGTTCCGCGAGGACGTGATCCGGGTCTTCAAGGAGTCGGATGCCTCGGTCGCCCAGGTCGCGAAGGACTTCGGCATCTCGCCGTCGTGTCTGAAGCGATGGCTGACGATCGATGAGCGCAGGTCTACCAGCGCGTCCGGCCCGGCGCGGACCGCGAGTGAGTCCGAGGCGCTGCGGGAGGCGAACAAGCGGATCAAGCTGCTCGAGCAGGAGAACGAGGTCCTGCGTCGCGCGGCCGCCTATCTTTCGCAGGCGCACCTGCCGGGAAAATGATGTACCCGCTCGTCCGCGAGTTGGCCGGCGACAGGATTCCCGTCACGGTGACGTGCCGGGTGCTGAAGATCGCCCGCCAGCCGTACTACCGCTGGCTCGCCAACCCGGTCACCGCCGCCGAGCTGACCGCTGCGTACCGGGCCAATGCCTTGTTCGACGCCCACCGCGAGGACCCGGAGTTCGGGTACCGGTTCCTGGTCGACGAAGCACGCGAGGGGGGGCAGGCGATGGCGGAGCGGACCGCGTGGAAGCTCTGCTCGCAGCTGGGCTGGTGGTCAGCGTTCGGGAAGAAGCGCGGCCGCAACGGCAAGACGCCAGGGCCGCCGGTGCACGATGACCTGGTTGAGCGGGAGTTCACCGCTCCGGCCCCGAACCGCTTGTGGCTCAGCGACATCACCGAGCACTGGACTGGCGAGGGCAAGCTCTACTTGTGCGCGGTCAAGGACGTGTACTCCAACCGGATCGTCGGCTACTCGATCGACTCACGGATGAAGTCCTCACTCGCCGTCGCGGCCCTGAACAACGCCGTCGCCCGGCGCCACGCTGACGGCGCCGACGTGACCGGCTGCGTCCTGCACACCGACCGCGGGTCGCAGTTCCGGTCCAGGAAACTGGTCCACCAGCTCCACCGTCACGGCATGGTCGGCTCGATGGGGCGGGTCGGCGCGGCGGGCGACAACGCGGCGATGGAGTCGTTCTTCGCGCTGCTGCAGAAGAACGTCCTGAACCGTCGCGCCTGGGCCACCCGAGAGGAGCTGCGGATCGCGATCGTCACCTGGATCGAACGCACCTACCACCGCCGCCGCAGACAAGCCCGCCTCGGGCGGTTGACCCCGGTCGAATACGAGTTGATCATGACGACAACCGCCACCCAGGCGGCCTAACCGAAACTGTCACCCGTTCGTGCAGCAGACCCACATCCTCGGAGACCCCGACGGACTCGCGGTCACCTTGGCGGCAGCGAGCTGACGCGACATAGCACCAAGGCGCCAAGAACAACCCCAACGTATCGGCGCTCACACTTAACCGCCCCATCACGGGCAAGCGGCTTCCCAATGCAGCGGAGCCGCCCTGAAACCGCGGCCGGCACTCCAGACGTTCGATTATGCCGCGAGTCCAGCAGGAGACGCCGTGACATCTCTAACTCATTGGGCCGTCACGTGACGACGCGGGACCAAGCGCCACGTCGATCTTGCTGAACGCACGCCGAACTCGAGGTCCGGCCAGAACCTGAATCGGCTGCTTCGTCGCGGAGGGCGAACTCGAGGTTGAGGCTCACGGCCATCTCTTGGGTGCAGCGGTCGAGCAGCGCTTGCCAGTCGCGTGCCACAAGGATCGCGTTGGAGTTGCGGCCTAGCGATCCTGACAGGGTGTACCAGTCCAGGCCCGTCATGGGTTGGGTGCTGAGTGCCCGCTCGAGAAGTTGTTGGGCCGGGTCGACGTCCGGGGTGTCGTCTCGGTCTCTTGGCACGACGGGCTCGGAACGGACGAGGACGCGCTGCCGGTTGAGAAGGTCCGCCGTGCACTGCAGGAAACCCTGTGGGTACTCGAGCAGGTCCTCGTATCGGCGGAAGAGGGCGTGCATAAGAACCGAGCCACCGGCCCGCTCCCAGCGCCCGACCTGCGCTTGTCCCGGCGGGGATGCTCCGGCTCTCGGCCCGCAGCGATGTGAATCTGTTGGCGCTTGTGCGGGTCGGATGCGTGCAGGCAAGCGTTGGCAAGGACCCAGGACAACAGCTCGGATTGACCTCCCACGGGCACTCCCCTCCAGCGCATCCCGCCATCCCTGTTTGCACTGAAGGGCGTCCTGGACCACGAGGTGGTCGGTCCTCCCCCGCCTCCACGTGCCCTTTGCGTCGGTTCCTGCGGTGGCACTGTGTCCATCGAACGCTGTTGCCCGTGGCAGGTTGCGAGATGGTGGGCACACCGCAACTGCTCGCTACTGGTCAAAGCCGTAGCTGGCCGCTCCGGCGGTAGTTGAGTCCATAGCGTTGGTGTACGACGACACCGGTGAGCGTGTCCCTGCTGGATGCAGGTGCGGTCACCGCGTGATCCTTCGAGTGAACCTCTCACAGCACCCTCGAATGGAGCATCGCGATGACCGCGAACACCAGTATCGACCCTGCCGTCTTCCTTCACGAGCAGCTGGCCCAAGCCAGTCCCGACCTGATGCGGGAGCTCCTCGGCACCTTCATCAACGCACTGCTGAGCGCGCAGGCCGACAGCGTGTGCGGCGCCGAGTACGGCGTCCGCTCGGCGGAKCGSGTCAACTCCCGCAACGGCTACCGCCGCCGTGACCTCGACACCAGGGCCGGGACCCTCGAGGTGGCCATCCCGAAGCTGCGGGARGGCTCCTTCTTCCCCGACTGGCTCCTCGAGCGGCACCGCCGCGCGGAGGCGGCCCTGACGACGGTCGTCGCGACCTGCTACTTACTTGGCGTGTCCACCCGACGGATGGACAAGCTCGTACGGACGCTCGGGATCACCGGCCTGTCCAAGTCCCAGGTGTCGGTGATGGCCCGGGACCTCGACGAGCAGGTCGCCGCATTCCGGACCCGTCCGCTGTCCGAGGGGCCGTACACGTTCGTGGCCGCCGATGCGCTCACGATGAAGGTCCGCGAGGCCGGCCGGGTGGTGAAGGTCGCGGTGATGGTCGCCACCGGCGTCAACGCCGACGGCTACCGGGAAGTCCTCGGGATCCACACCGCGACAACCGAATCCGCCTCGGGATGGCTTAGCTTCTTCCGGGACCTGACGGCTCGTGGCCTGTCCGATGTCGCGCTGGTGACCTCCGACGCGCACGCCGGCCTGGTCGAGGCGATCGGGGCGACCCTGCCCGCGGCCTCGTGGCAGCGCTGCCGCACCCACTACGCGGCGAACCTCATGTCCGTCACCCCGAAGTCGCAGTGGGGCTGGGTGCGGGCGCTGCTGCACAGCGTGTACGACCAGCCCGATGCCGACAGCGTGAACGGCCAGTTCGATCGGGTCCTGGAGGGCCTGTACGAGAAGCTCCCGACCGTCGCCGAACACCTCGAGCTCGCTCGCGCGGACATCCTCGCGTTCACCGTCTTCCCGAAGGAGATCTGGCGCCAGATCTGGTCCAACAACCCGAACGAGCGCCTCAACCGGGAGATCCGCCGCCGCACCGACGTCGTCGGGATCTTCCCCAACCGCGACGCCGTGATCCGGCTCGTCGGAGCGGTCCTGGCCGAGCAGCACGACGAGTGGGCCGAGCAACGCCGCTACCTCGGCCTGGAGGCCCTCAAGAGCGCCCGCGCCGTCCTGACTGACCGCGAGTCCGACACCCCCACCGAGGAGGTGGCCACCGACCTGATCGCCGGCGCCATCAGCACCTAAAAGAACAACCTCAACGGATCACCGTCGTACACCACGCATCCGGACTTGACCCCGGCGGTAGCGCTTCTATGTAAGGTGTCTACGCCGCGGTGGCCATCCGCACCCTTTGTCCATCGTTGTCGCGGCCAAAACCTGAATGGGCCTCTGGACGCGCGCGCGTTCACGAGTTGAATCTGCGGGCGCGTGCCTGGTCGGCACCCCTTACGAGGTCGTCGACCACGGCGTTGGTACCACCGCCGCCGGGGACACGTCGTGGCGAGCACGCCCGTTCAAGGCAAGGTGCAGTCGCAGCCATAGCTCCACCGAGAAGTTGCCTGAGTGTGGACAAGGACCGGTACGGGACGCAGGCCGATACGCAAGCATGCAGGGCGAGAGGTCATCGGGCCTGTCAGTAGGCGGCCAACGCGTCGGCCCACTCGTCCATCGTCGGGCGTGTGCCGCGCGGCCCGGCTGCACGCTCCCAAAGGGCCTTCAACCTCGATGTGCGCGACTCGTCCAAGCCCAGCAGATGGTTCGGCACGGCGTGGGAGTCGATTTTCCCGTGGTTGGTTCTCGTCACAAGGAGCCTGAAGGCCAGTTCGGCGAAGAGGAAACGGTCACTGTCGTAGGAGCTCTGCCCCGCGAGCGCGAACGGGTCGTGGTCGCCCCCCCGATCGGAGCCCAGCAGCGCGGCTCTCCCTGCGACGCGGGCAGTGTCGTAGTCAAGCACTCGTATCCGCAAAGGTGCCGTGTCGTACGCGATGGACCGAAGGCCGAGGTCACCGAACACGACTCCCGCAGCGTGCATCGCGCGCAGCCACACTGCCACGGTCTCGACCAGCTGGAGGAGATCGGCATCATCCAGTCGCTTGTGCTCCACGTCGACAATTCCGTTTGCTGCACCGAGAGTGCGTACGGCTTGACCATGTCCCGGGAAATCAACGACATAGTACTGCTCCAGCGGGGGCATGAAATAGCCACGAACCCCACCGTCATATGCGAGGAGGGCCTCTTTCGGCCATGCAACATCAATCCGGTCGACCGCTGGGCCCAGACGCAAAATCACGTCGCTTCCGCGGGAGACCAAGCGCGCGAACGCACTTTCCTTTGATCCTTGCAGAATGGGCCGCTCCAATACCAAGACGTCGTCGCCGTATGAGGACACGCGCACGGAGGCGCGACTGGTCTGTCGCCACGGCTGCTCCGTTGCGCGCGCAACCCGCGTTTGCTGGTCAGCGGCTCGAAGCTCTCGTGGGTCCATGCGTGGACGTTCCGCGCCGGCGGACGCGTGTCTCAGAGCGTGGAACGAGATACCGGATCTCGGCGGGCTGAGCGCCTGTCCGCGTTCGCTCTTATCCGGTTCTGCAGTAGCCGCGGTGTCCTCCGCGGGGTCCGCCAGAGACAGGTGCGGTCCCTGGCTAGCCTGGCTGGTTCGGTCGATGTCGGAGGATCTGTGCTGGCTCGGCTCGGACTTTGGTGACCGACCTGGGTTGCGCCGACGGAGCACAAGTACAAGCGCAACCGCAGCCGCGAGAAGCACGGATCCGAGAGCGACCAGCAGAGAGACGGTCACTTCTTAGCGCCGCCCTGCACTTGAGTCGTGAAGACGTAGATCTCGAGTTCAGCCTTCCCGTAGGCCAGCTGCCCGTTCCAAAAGGGCCGCACGACGCCTGTGAACTCGCGCCGATTGGTTACGTCGGCGGGACTTGGCACGTTGGCGTGGCTGAAGGACTTGTTTGGAAAGAGCGCCGGAGAGGCGCAGTTCAGTTGCTGCCCGACGGCAGCCGCGACTTGCTGCCCCCGGGTGGCCTGGTCGGGGTGACCGCCGAAGATCAGAACGAGCGCGGCTTCGGCCTTGGTGGCCGTGAGCCGGGCGGTGGCGCGGCGTAGCGCTAGACAGGTGTCACGGCGAGCGGTCGCGGCTTGGGCTCCAGAGGCGAGGATGGCATCCGCGTTCAGGCTGATCGCGACCCGGCTTGCAGTGGTCTTCATGCCGATGATTTGCGGCTTCGGTTTGACCGTCGGCTTGGTCGTGGGTGGCGGCGGCTTTGGGGGGTCCATCTTCTGCGGGATCGCGGTGCCCAGGCCCACGATGAAAAGAACCAGCAGCAGGTCGGCGAAGACCCAGCCGGCGACTGACTCCATGGCGCGGAGGCGGCCGCGGCGGCCGTCGCTGCGATGTTCGCGAGGGGTCATGTGTTACCGGCCGCGCCGTCGGCATGCCAAATTTCGCCCGGCGTCACAGCGGCCTCACCGTTTCAGAGAGCTCTGCGAGGATCTGGCTCGAGAGGTCGGCGGCTCGGCTCAGTTCGGTGGTCTGCCCCTGCATAGAGCTCTCATGCCTTTGGAGCACGGACTGCAACTCCCTGATTACGTTGGTGAGGTCCCTCATCGACGTTTCACTGATGTCGGCTAGGCGGGAGACGGAGGCGGAACTCTTATCGGAAAGCTCGGCAGTGGCCCCTCGGCCGATCTCGGCCGCCTCGAGGACGGACACACGGTTCGCTTCCGCTGCGGTGGTGATTTGACGGGCGAGTTCGTCTTGAGCAGCAGCGACCTGCCCGACCTTCTCGGTGAGGCCGGCGAGCCCGGTCGCCGTTTGCCTTGCAAGTTCCGAGGTGCTTCCGGTCACCGCGGTGTGGAACTGCTCAAGAGCGGCGGCCAAGGTCGTCTTGACGTCCGCGACCGAAGACGTGAGGCGGTGTTCGGCATCCGCCGCGGACGCCGCGGATGCAGCCAGCTTCGTCCCGGCGGTGGTTGCCGAGGCTAGCAGTGGGGCCATGGCGGCGGTCAGTTGACCGTTGGCCTCGTTGATCTTGTCGATGCCTGTTTTGGTGGAGGCCTGGAGAGCTTCGATGCCCTTCCGCGTGGCGAGGTGTGCCTTGTTGAGTTCCTTGACCGAGCGCTCGACTGCTGCCTCGAGGAAGCGTGGGTCATCAGAACGACGCTCGTTGAGCAATCGTTGAGCGGTGAGTAGAGCGGTGACAAGTTCGCGGTGGGCTCGACTGGACGCCCTGTCCTCCCTATGGACGTTGACCTCGGCGGCGAGCCGGTGCAAGACGATGCAGGCGACAGCGAACAGCACCAGCGTGAAGGACACCAAGGCCATCGGTACAAAGCGATGCGCGCCCTCGAGACGGCCGTCGAAGCCCTGGGTCCACATCGCGAGAAACGTGCGTCCCTTCTCCTGCCCGGACGCGAGGAGGCCGTCGTATGCCTGTGTCGCGCTGTGAAGACTGAACCATGTCCATGCGACAGGGAGGAAGACCGACACGCCGGCGAGAACGCCAAGCACTCGCTCGAGCACCTGTCGATGATGAATCGAGATCGTTGCTTCCGGCGGGAAGGCCGAGATCAGGTCGATACCTGTCCAAGAAGTGTCTGAGTCGTCACTAAGGGCATGCGCTAGAGAGCTGAAATCGCTTTCGCGCCCCCTGAACCGCGGGTCTACCCCCAGCTCACCGATGCGGGTTGCACTTGCGGCCCGTGCTTCATTCACGCGCGCTCCTCTCGAGACGGACGGGAACACACTAAGTTACTCAAAGCGCTGGCATGGCGAAACGATCAACGCCTTGGCACGCTTCATGCGTTTGCGCGTCGGTATGTGCGACGTGGTCAGTGCGTGATCATGCCAACGAGGTAACGGTCCGGGTACTTCGACGGGCGCAGGCTAGGGCGTCTTCACGGTGATCCCGTATTCCTGCACCTGAGACGGGAAGTCCTTGGGGTAGGCCTCCGCTACCGCCAAGAATTTCCACTGTCCGTTGTGCTTGTACAGTCGCCCGAGCACTAGGCAACTGCACAAGACGCCTTGGGCCAGCGTGAACGAAGCGAGGCTCTGTCCATCGGCGGGGTCCCACAGGTTCATGTTGACCTCTCGGACAGGTTGAAGCGTCTGGCCGTCTTCGGGTGTAACTAAGACGACGTCTATCCCTTCGGCAGCTGCGGGTAGCGTGGTGATGTCGACCAGGACTTGTGCCCGGTGGTTGATGCCGCCGGTGTAGTCCTGCACCAAGAAGACGGAGCGGTCGGGCGAGACCGTGTTCGAGCTCATTTGGCTGAGGAGGTCCTCATCCGCGACGACGGTCCCTTCTGAGGTACAGATGAAGACCGCCACCTCTACCTGAATCGAGCCGGGGCTCCAGGTCGCTTCCATGACAAGGGCAGTCGGTGCGCCGTCTCCGACGACGACGCGGCCGCCACGTACCAGTTCAGTCATGCGGTTTCCTCGAGGATCCATTTGAGCGGGTCCAGCACCCGGAAGGGGGCTATGCCGGCGGCGGGCACCGCGTTTCCCTCCGGCGGCGCGCCGAGCGCTGAGACCGCAAAGTACTGATGTCGCGCAGCCCGCTCCCGAAGCGTGTTCGACAGAGTCGTCATGTCCAGGGTCCAAAGCAGGGAGCGCATTTCGGCATCGAGCAGCTCGAGGTCCACTCGGTTCACGCCTGGGGACCCCATGGAGGGGTCGCGCCGCAGGGGTGAACCGGACCTCACCATCACCTTGCGCAGCGCACTCCCCTCTACGTTCCGTAGCTTCTGGAGGACATCGAATTTGGACAGGGTGACAGCGAAGGGAACTTGGGTCTGGGCGGTGTGCCGGTCGCCGGTGAGCAGCGAAAGCAGCTGCTCTATCACCTTGATCCCGTCTCCGCCGAGTTCTCCACCGGGGTCGGCATATCCCATAAGGACGTTGCGGATCCGGTCGACCTTGTAGGGATCGAGCAAGGCGATCACGCCGTCGGCCCGACCGAGAAACGGGAGCTTGTCGCGGCGCTGGGCGAGCTTCTGAAGGTCCTCGCCGGCGACGTCACGCAGGACCACAGCACGTGTGCGGCCACCGATTTCCCGGTAGGTGAAGATCAGGGGCATTTGCGCCGTCTCGTCGTCCTGAATGGTCGCTGTCGGCTCGAGCAGCCGTCGCTCTCGGTAGAGCGGACCGAGGTACCGCTCCTCGTAGACTCGCTCCGTATCCCCGATTGCGGTAAGCGTCGAGTGGTGCTGCGTAGTCACCCACAGTTCGAGCTGCCCCTTAAGCACGCCGAGGTACAGGCTTTTTCCGGTCGTGCGGGCGCCAGCCATTGCGATGCACGTGACGACGGGCTCGGCATCACGCCAGAGCGCAGGGATTGGTCCTCGACAAGATGGGCACGCCTCCTGTGTGGTGGGCGTCCGGCACTTGTCGCACACGCCGGCGCGTTCGCCGTCATCCACGGAGAAGGACCGGCGAACGTAGGCGTCCCACCCGCGGTTGACGTTGGCCACGGTGGGGCTCTCCGTGAGACAGGGTCCCACGCACGACAGGAACAAGACGGTGTCAGGGATTTGCCGGAAGCAGGTTGGGCACTTCAGCCTTGCCATCACGGCACCTCCGTCAGCGCCTGCGCCAGTTCGACGCTCGTGTGCTCATCGTCGGCTGCTGACGGGTCGACTGCGATGACGGTCAGGTTCGGTGCGGATCCTAGGTCGGCCAGCGCTCCGAGCTCCTCGATCCCCGGTACGCGACGGCTGGGCAGGGAGTACGCCGAGCGCCCGGCCGCGACGACAATGACGTGGATGTCAGTTCTCAGTGCGGCATACGCGGCGAGATCCCGGGTATCCGCGGGGGCACCATCGGTCACGATCGCGACGATGCGGGCGCCTCGGTGCACGGCGTCGGAGACGGCCGGCGTGACGATGTTCCACGAGGGCGCCTGAGGTTGCGTGAGGACGGTGTGGACGAGCGCGACCGGCTCGTGGGTGGCGCCTTCGACTGGGAGTGGGTGTGTCAAGCCCGGCGTGATGGCGACGGTCGGCATCCGCCCGGTCCATTCAGTGAGGATGCCGGCCACCAGTTCTACGAGGGCGGCGAGCTGTTCTCCGCTGTAGATGGCGCGCATGGAAAGCGACGCATCGAGGACCAGGGCCCAGGAGGCGGCAGTCGCTGCAGTAGTGGGGGCTCCATTGCGCGATTCACGAAACGCGTAGCGACCCGGGGCCACCCAGGGATACTGACGTTCGTCCACAGACCAGGAATTCCTATCGGTCTCTGGCTGGAGGCCTTGCGTGTCGTCGACGCGTTGAGCTGGACGCGCGTTTGAGGCGACCATGGTCCAGCCGGCGCCAGGGGTGAGCTCGAGTCGCGCGAGTTCATACTGGCGAAGGGCCCCTACGTCGGCGGACTGGGTGATCACCTGCTGGGCTTCGATCGCGGAACTCTCGATGCGCAGATCGACTCCGATGCGGGTTCTGGGCGCAAACTTGCCTCCGGAGCAGGGCGTCGCGACTAGGCGAACACTGCCGGAGGCGGGGCCCACAAGCACTGTTCTGGAGTCGACCTTACGGAACGTCACGTCGTCTCCGTCCGCGTTGCGGGCCGTCAGCGACGCGTCGTCCGTCGTGCCGGTGAGGTGGGCACGCAGGACCACCTCGGGGAGGCTCGTTGACTGGCCCGCGGCCAGTTCACGCATCTGGGCCATGGTGGACTCCTTGGTGCAAGGCGGGGGTGCCTCGACGCCCGATGGCATTGCGGCGGTGATACTCCTGGAGCCAGAGACTGACGCTGCTCATCTCGGGTTCCGTTAGGACGCTCGCGCACTTGAGCAGGCAGCGGGCCAGGCGATAGTGGTCGGTCGTTGCCTCGGCGGGTGGCGGCAGGCTAAGGCTCAGGTGGACGTCTAGGTCGACGTCGTCGACTGGGCTCCTTGGCAGTGCCGGTTTTGGGTCTGCATCTGGGCCGATAATTGGAGAGTTGTGCGATCTGGTCTGTGCCAGCTTCGGCTCTTCCGGCGACTTCGCCGTGAAGTTCGGTACTGATTGGGACCCGAGGCCCAGTAGTTTCGCCAGGGCCTGGACCCCGAGGCCCAACCGCTCGCCCCACTGGTGGAGCAGTCGACGCCGTGAGCTGTCGTCGGGGCAGTTGGCGACCAGTGCGGCGGCGAGGGGCGCCCCAGGGTCGCTGTAGTTGTCCCCATCGGCGGCGAGTTCGTCCATGTGGGCAATGACGGCTTGGACAGTCTCGGTCGTGTGGCGCCCGGGATCGGTCAGTTCGAAGAAGGACTCTTGCCACAGGCTGCCTGAGGGCCAGCGCTGGCCTGCGTATTCCCATTCGCCGTCCGGCGCGGTGCTCGGCAGGTTGTCGAGGTCGAGGATCAGCATCCGCTGCGCCGATGGGCTCGCGAGTAAGTCTTGCGCTCGGCGTAGGTCGGCTGCCGGGATGCCGACGACTCTGGCGTGTTCCAAGGCCTGAGGGAGCTTTGAGGCGCGTTCGAATGTGCTGAACGCCAAGGTGCCGGCGGCCACACGAGCGGCCGTCAGGTGGGAGACGACCGAGAGCCACGTCGCGAACTCGTCTTGAGACCCGGAGGCCAAAACGAGAGCCCAGCCTCTGTCGAGGCATGCGGCCACTGCCGACAGCAGTGCTTCAGTTTCCACCTGGAGGGCGAAGGCTCGCTCGATGGCGGCGTCACGGTGGAGCAGGCCATCGGCCATGGAGTCGGGCAGTGTCGCAGCGGCAACTTCGGTCTGCCCGAACGGCGTCAGCCACGAGGGTGAGCGCCAGAGGTCGATCGGACGGAGCCTCTCCGGCAGGCCGGCCATCGCGACGGCATGGGTGAAGACATTTCCGGGGCGTCCCGTGGCGTCTTTGCCTGCTTCTACGGCATGCCACCAGACGCTGCCCCCGTCATCGTCGTATCGAAAAGACAGTCGCCTGGTTCGCGAGGCGAGCTCCGGGGTCGTGGGGAACTCGTCTAGCCGCTCGAGTGTTTCGAGTCGCGTGCTGACACCGGCCCGCATCTGTGCCTCGAGCATGGCGGGCGTTCCTCGCGTCACTTGTTGCACGTCCCATCCGCCGGAACGGCCACGGCCGGTCTCTGCGGAGGCGTAGGTGAGTTGGAACCAGGTCATCTCAGCCGTGCCACAACTGGGTGAGGGGAGGGTCTATAACGGCGTACTTCTCCTGTTCCTGTTCGGGTAGATCGAGGAACAGGCGGAGGTAACCAGGCAGCGCCTCGGTCGGCAGCTCAATGCGCACCTGGGGGGCCTCCGGTTGAAGAGTCGTTTGGGCGTATGGCACTCGTTGGCCGTCATCTTGGTGCAGCGGCAGTCGCTCTTGGTTGTGCACGAGCACCAAGGGAAGCGAACCGGTGATGTTGTCTCGTGCGGTTGCGACGAGCTTTTTGCCGGTCACTTGGTCAACTTTCCGGAACCAGCCTTGTCGAACCGGCTTTGTCACGGACTCGAACGCATAGTGAATACGGACAAGGCCGTGGTAGCGCACTCTCGCCGGCGGCCCCTGCGTCGGCCTACTTTCGTTGTATGAGAGCCCGACGACGTGCAGTACTGCGCCATCGGATGGCAGCAGATTGAGGTGGACGCCTCCGAATTGCGCGTGGGTAGTCGGAGTCAGTTCGGCCAGTTCGACAAGCTTGGAGAGGTCGGTTGAATCGCTGGCAAGGTCTGGGCTGCTTCGGAAGACCTTGACGACGCCGGCGCCGTCGGGCCATGCGAAGGTGAGGAACTGCTCGTCGACGCGCTCGACTAGCTCAAGGTGTCGGACTTCCCCTACTCGGTTGCGCACGACTGTCTGACCGACGCGGTACTGGTCGAGTCCCTTCGCGGCTGTCACGGCGGTGAAGTAGACGCGGTCCTCACCTGGGAGCCAGGGAGATTCAACTTGGGCACGACCGTTGACGAGACGTTCCGGGTCTGTGATGGCGGTGCCGCTAAAACCGATTCTTTCCAGTCCCGCGGCGTCCAGGGTGCGGTCGCTTACCCCGGCGGGTGGCTGCTCTAGGCGCTTGTGGATACGCACCGTCAGCCCTGGGTCGGTGAGCGGCAGCCACGAGATGAGGAAGCGGTCTTCGTCGGCTACGTCGACCGTGAGGTCCTTCGCTACGGGCAGTTCGGTCGCGATCGTCTGGAAGGAGCGCACGAGCGGCGAACGTTGCATGGTGCCGTTGGCGCTGGCGCAGGCGTAGATCCGGTATTCCCAGCGGCCGGAGGGCACGTCCTCGTCGGTGAAACCGTCGAGGTTCTGGCCGTGCTGGGTGCCGCTGATGACGTACTCGGTGTCGTAGACGTCGGCTTGAAGAGGCGGGTCTTGGACCGGGACTCGTAGGACTTCTACCCGGTCGATTTGCGCGGAAACGGTCCAGCGGCCGGATACGCGACGTCCCGTTGTTCCAATTTGAGCGTCGTGTACGGGCTGAATGGCGACGCCCTCGGCCCAGAGGACGGGTTGGCTAGCCCGGGCGGCTGCCTCTGTTGGGCCGGTATTCATGAAGACCGAGTAGTAGCGCTTTGCGCCGGTGAAGGGTTGAGGGTCGACGGCGGTGGTGTCGAAGGTGGTGGCAACCATGCGGCTCTTGTCGCTGAGGTCAAGATCCCACGCGAAGGTGTCTAGGCGAGCCACGACACGGTAGATAAGGACCTCGGCGTCGTCAGCGGGGCTCTTCCACGCGAGGGCAATGCCGTCGGTTTCGGAGGTGGGAAAAGTGATCTGGTTCGGAGCCATTTGGTTTGTCGGCTGGTTTCCACCGGTGAACCCGTCGGGTGACGTCGCGCCGGTTCGCCGCTGTGTCTGTGCTGCTGGAGCCRGCGCCCCCGGTGAGTCGCTTGGCTCTAACCCCAACACAGAGGCCAGCGCTGCGCCGTTGTGTCGGAGGAATTCACGCCATCGACGCCGATCGGCGCTCTCGACTGTGATTCGGTACAGTTCGTCCTCGGTGCGGATGCCAGTGAGTCTTAGGGTGAGCTTCTCATCGATCGGCACATCGTCGCCGTTCGCACGCAGCGACTCGATCCAGGACATGAGAGCCGCGGCCGGTTGTGGAGCGCGAGTCGAGCGCGTAGCGGGCGGTGCCTGCGCCGGCGCTCGCTCGGATGGGGAAGGCTGGGAGTCTTCCTCGCGGTCAAGCACAGCGGCAAGCTCGGAGAAGCATCGGCCAAGGGCTCGTTGGTCTTCCCAGAGGATCCGGGTCATGACCGGCAGTTGGGTGACGTGGAGGCGGGCCGCGATCTCCACATCTTGTCGGCTGGGTCGGCGGCCTTCTGGCAGCGTTTCCCGCCACGCCAGGGCACGGTCGACTCGCTTTTGCGATGACGTCACGGGTGGTCTCCTGCTGGGAGGGCGAGCGGCGCGTTCTTTGCGGTCATGGGTTCCACGGTGTCGGGGCGGTCGCGCAAAGCAGCTCCGCCAGAGGGCTGAGACCATGCGGAGGTTAGTTCGTACCACAAGACGTTCGACATCTCAGACCTGCGGGGCGTTCTGTGGCGATGGTGTCGAGTCTTTTGGCGGCACCGTGCCGGTCGGCGTTCGGTTCGAGAACCGAAGGTCTTCGGCGACGAAACTCTGGGAGATTTCGGTGACTACCAAAGTGGAGGGGATGGCTTGTCCTGCGTGATTGCTCACGACGGTGGACACGTTCCACGGACTTGAGCTGTGTGGCACATCGGAGAAGATGGCTGGCGAGAATCGACGGCCGTCGACCGGGCCGGTGGTGACTTCCTGTAGACCTCGGACGAAGTCTTGATAACTCTCCACCTTTGAGGCGCCCCCACCGTCTTGCGAGCGAACGCGGCTGAGAAGCCGATCTTGTAGCTGCCTTCCATGACTGAGGGCCTCGTCGATGTCTGGGCGCACTTCGGCTGCGCCACCGGTCCAGATTCGCTCCGCGACAGCGTGGCTCCACTGCGTAAGCACGGATGTCTGTGACACCGCACGGTCGCTGAAGATGAGGTCGGCGTCCTCTTCGAGCCAGTGTCGGTCGGCACCCATTGTGGGCAGGTCGGTTCGGAACGCGGCCCATGCTTTGCTCAGCCATCCCACCGGGTAGACCTGCGGGCGTAGGCGGTTCACGACGTCGTCGATGACGGCTTCGTCTGGCATGGCGACACCGAAACGGTGGTTGTACGGGTACCCCTCTCCGACCAGGATCTCAGCCTCGTCAGCGACGGCGCTGTGACCCCACGGGGCTTCGACAAAGCTGCCGAGGGCCCTCCCCCAGTCCGTGTACTGGCGGTAGAGCCGTTGCAGGCGCCGAAGATCTTCGAGCGCCTCCGCCAGTTGGGCCTTCTGGACGGCTGCTTGGTCGGAATCACTCTCCATTCGGTGTCGCAGTCGGAACAGGGCCTGTTGGCGCTGCGTGAAGATCGCGGTAGCGGAGACGAGCCATGCCAGAACTAGCAGGAGGAGGATGAGGCTGGCGTAACGCCAACGCAGCGCGTCGCTGGCCGCGGCCGCGACGGTCATCACGACCAGAACGCCAAAGACGGCGGCGTGGACGATGAGCACCTTCGCCAAGGAGCTCTGCAGTGAGGCGAGCTGGGGTGGGACGTCGGTGCGTTCGCGCAGGCTCTGGAGCGCGGCGACGTACCCACGGACCTCCTCTCGGACGGTGGCCAGCTCGTCCGCCAGCCTCTCGCCGACCTTCCCAACGTATGACTGTCGACGCACCTCGAACCATTCGCGTAACTGGTTCTGCGCGAGCATCAGTGGCGCGGCACGCTCCGGCTGCTCTCGGGCTTTCTCCCCTAGAAGGTCGTGCGCTCGCCGGCCAGCATCGACGTCGTACGGCGAAACACGCTCGATCTTCGCCACAGCTCGCACTTCCGGTGCGACTGCGAAGACGTCGGATGGCCTGTAGGCCACGTGGCGTGGGTCGGTGATCACGCCCTCGCTGGTGCCCACCTGCTTCGCGCGGAGTTCCTCGCTGCGCGCCCCAGCATCGAGCAGCGTTAGCGCGCCTGAGACGAAGTCCTTCCAGAACTCGGCATAGTCATGCTGTTCCGGTGGGCCTGGGACGTCTTCGTCTCGGATGTGACTGATCAGTGCCTCGAGGGCACCGTCGTACTCCTCGAACGTCGCGAGCTCACCGTTCTCCTTGATGCCGCGGATCCCGTTCACGGTCACGACGTACGCCGCTCCGTCGCGGCCTAGGAAGGCGCTTTGAGCGGCCACGGCGATCTTGGCGGACGCTCGGTGCATGACTGAGTGGACGAAGTCCTGAGGCGCACGACGCAGCGCCATCCAGAAGAACCGGAGGAACATCCGGGTCAACGCGGTGAGCCGAATCCTTGTCTGCGGGCTTTGGGCGGTCTGGGGGCGCGGCCGCGCGAGCACCCTCGTCTCGTGTTTGTTCAGCAGTCGCTTGGCCATGTCCTCGGCGGCTCGTGGCTCATCATCGAAGCGACGCGTTGGACGCCCCTGCAGGGTTGGCACCGGGTACTCCCGTTGCACGTCAATGACCCGCGCCAGGAGGCGTGAGGTCACGGCGTCAGCGTCGAGATGGCGCGTGAAGGTCCTTAAGGCCACCAGTTGGCGGCCGCCTGAGGGCGGTGCCCCACCGAACGGGGTTCGTCGCTCGACGGTCCACAGCCCGAGGGCGGAGCAGAGCGCTGCGGCTTGTTGGGTGAGCCGCACGGGACTGATGGGCGAGGCCGTCACCGTCTCGACGCCAGCATGCGGTGCGCGCGAGTTCTCCGGGACGAGTACCACGTTGTGACAGCCGTACCACCCGAGGAGCTCGGGTTCGATCTGCGGCCAGGTCGCCGGTTTCACGACGCTGATGGCGTGCACCCATGTGAGGTCCACGGAGGGAAGGGCGTCGCGCACCTCTCTGCAGACGGCGCCTCCTTGGATGGGACCCACGGTGGAGAACGCCTCGTCCACCTGGCTCAGGCAGACCACGTGCACGTTGGCGGTGGAGGCGCGACGGGCCAGGTTGGCCTGCAGCGCCGCGGCGGCGACGTTGCCGTGCTCAACAGCTAGGCACGCTGACCCCTCGCTGTCGCCCGGCGCGTCGGCGTCGACGAGGAGAAGGTCGACGATCAGTCCTTGGGCAGACCAGTCCCGGAGCACGTCGAGGAAGAGCGCCGACTCTCTCCGCTTGGCGACGAGGATGACGAGATCAGATTTGGGGAGCGTCACCGTTAGAACCTCCGGCCATAGCGCTTTCCAGTGCCTTCTCGACCATTGCGATGAGGTCGTCAAGTGCCCCGTGGGTCGACAGGGCGATCTCGGAGAACATCGGCTGGGCCTGCAACTGCTCGGGAGAGGCGCTCTTGGGGCGGTACCGTGCTGTGGGGCCAAAGCCGCCTGTGGGCTCCAGCCATCGGTTTGCGATCCAGTGCCGGACGCTGTTCAGCCAGGTGATGACGGCCTTGGCTCGCGATTCGGGGTCGGGCGTGGCGCACGTGATTGCGTCGATGGGCGATTGAAGGCCTGAGGGCCAAACACCTGTGCGCAGCCAGCCCTCCAGAAGCCGTTGTCCCCTGACCGGGGTGGCGTGCGTGGCCGGCTGCGGGCCGTCATCGGCGAGATGCCGCAGCGCCTGATAGGGGCGCAGTGCCCGCAGTTCAGGGTCGTCCACTGAGCCGATGACAGCCAGGGTGTGCCCTTCTAGGACACCGGCGAGCCAGTCGAATCCGTGCGGGTCACGGTAGCGGTCACGGGCGGTCAGCAGACGGGGCGTGAACTCCACCCACTCCTGTGGACCGCTCCACACGCTGACCAGTTCCTCGGAGTGGTAGTCGGCCGGTTGGTGCACGAGGCCGAGGGCTCTGCCGATGTACCAACCCTTGATCAACGTGACCTGTTCGATTGCGCTCATCGCGAGGGCGGCTGGAAGTGGGCGGGCTCGCTTCCACCGCCACAGCTCCCGCTTGCCGTCCTCGGACTCTCGCGCCCATCGGTCCTGCAGCTGACGCAGGAACGAGTTGAAGACGAGCGGGTTATAGACCGGGTAGCCGCCGAACACGGCGATGCGCGGGTTCGAGCTCGTGGGTGCGAGCGCGTCCTCGTAGCGGGTGACAGTTTGCTGCTCTACCTCTGCGCTGTTCTGCAGGAGCTCCCGGACAGCCTCCGCGACGGTCGAGCCGGGCGTGAGCGGGATGGAGCTGAAGGTGAGCTCCACCTTCAGGTCGGCATGGTGCAGAGCCGAGATCATCGGGCGGCTCACTCCAACCAGGGGCCGTGCCTGCTTGGTGGTCTCCTCGAACTTCCGCACGAAGTCCGCGCGCCGCTGTTCACGAACGAGATCGGAGATTCCTGGCTCGTTGAGGTACCCCTCGAACGTCTGCGAGCTGAACTTGTCGAACCGCTGGTCCTTGCGGGCTTGGTAGGCCAGTGCCCGATCGAGTATCGCCTCTGTTGAGAGCGCCAACCGGTAGACCGGCTTGCTCGGCGGCGTCGGCTGCCCCGTGGAGTCCTTTTTGAGGTCGCCAGCACGCCATGGTCGCTCGCTCCAGATCACGGGCCACTCGGCCCGTTCGGCGCCGACGTTGTCCCAGTGACCGCGGAGGATCTGCTCGACCATCCCCATTAGGTTGGCGTGGAAGGAGGGCCCGTCGGCCGTGACGTGCTCGCGGAACTTGGCCGGGAACTCTGCCGAGGTGGTGAGCAGGACCTCGTTCTCGGCGTGATCGAAGCGTGGCGGGACGAAGTCTGAGTCTTCGGGCCAGTCGCGGTATGCGGTCGAGCGCAGCAGAGCTATGCCGGCCTGCCGTGCTGTCGACTTTCGAGCGCTGTCAAGGCTTTCCAAGGAGCCTGTGACGGCCGCGTGAAGGCCGCCGAGGACGTCCTCGCCGTAGGAGGCGAGAATGCCTGAAAGAAACCGGGCCGCTTCGGCGCGCAGGTGCCGTTCGGCGCTTTGCCGCACGTCGTCGGCCACTCGTCGTTGGAGTTCTGAGTTCGCGCTGGCGGTCTTCTTGAGGGCCTCAGCCGCCGCATCCGTGTCCGCGGAGACCTTGAGGGCTGGCAACCCGCCCGGTGCATTCCGGACGCGTTCCACGAGTAGGCCCACGTCAGATTGGAGCCGCTCGATGACCTTGCGTGCGTATGGCAGTCCCTGCGCGGGGTGACTGATGATTCGAACAAGCTCGGCTTGGGTGCGCCTCTCCAGCGATGTTGCGTACTCGTCGGCCCACCGGTAGATGTGCTCGCTGACGACCATCTTGGCTGTCTGCTCGTGGTGGATGAGGTTGGCACGCACTTCGCCGAGCCAGTCCAAAGCGGGCATCTGGCCTATGCGGTCGGTCCACTGGATGAGTGGTGTGGTGGCCGCCGTGACGATGGACCTTCTGTCGTTCTCTGTCAGCGCGCTCCTCGTGAGCCAGTCGAGCGCCGAGCCGTTCGGTACGGCGAGGCCCAATTGCTCGGTGATCACGCTCCACTGGCTGTCCACAAGCTGCTCGAGCTGGTCCGTCGGCGGCAGGGGGTTGGTCGGGTTATGGAAGCCCTCGACGAGCTTGTCCACGGCGGTGTGGGCGAGCCTTTGGGCGACGTACTCTGCATACCTGTCGCGACCCAGGCTCAGGCTCGCGTAGCCGAATGAGGCCCAGGCGATGTCAGCGCTCTTGGCTCCCCAGCCGAAGCGCGACTGGGAGTTGTCGAGGGGCTGGGGGTTCTCGAACCGGGTTTGGAGGTACTGCGAGGTGGCCGCCTCTGACAGCAAGATCGCGGCGAGTGCACGACCGAGCCCGCGGTAGATGTCGTCGGGGGTGTCTCCGAACCGGGCTCCGTCTCCGCCGATGAAAGAGCCAATGGGAAAGACGCGACCGAACGGCGGTTCCCCGGTGCGGTCGACGGGGAGGCCCAGGGCTTGGAGCAGGTCGCCGTCGGCGTTGTCCGCGGCTCCTGTCTGCGCAGCGATGAGTTCACCGAGGGCGCCGATGGCGTTGCCGTCGATGCCTTTTCGCTTGCCAGCGTCGAGGGATTGGAAGACGTCCGGGCTGAAGAGGAAGGCTCCGAGGTAGGTGCGGTTGATGGAGCCTACGCGACCGAGGATCCGGCAGACGTCGAGGAACATCGACGCGCCGGATCCGCCGGCGATCGACCCGACGACGATGGGTACGACGACGCCGGCTTGGTCGAAGGGTCCTTGGTCGGGCAGGGATGACGGCAGGTTCCCCCACGCCGTGGGGCGCTGGAGCGCCTCCCAGGCCTGTTGCAGCGCCGCCTCGATCTCCTTGACTCGGGTGAGTGTGAGCATTCGTCCAATGGCTCGGAACTGTCCGGCACCGGTCGTGACCGGCACGTTGTCGGCTTCGCTGCCCGGCTCCCATGTGGCGAGCCCGCTAGTGGCTCCTCTTTCGGCAAGCCGGGCTTCGACGGTGCGACGAACGTCGCCGAAGGTGTTGCCTGCGGAGCTGACGGAGACGTACCGGCCGCCGAGCTCGGTAATGCTGCCAAGCCCGGGTGTCCGTTCCGGGGTGGGGTTGACGTCGATTTGCAGGAACTGCCACGCCTCCGGAAGGTCCTTGATGCCGTGGGCGCGCAGGTCTTCGCGCAACTGGTCCATTAAATAGCGAAGGGTGGCGCCACCGGAGCCGCCGACACCGACGATCAGGTACTTCTTCACTTTCGAGGTCTCCTCTTCTGGGTCACCACGTGTCGGGTCCGGTCTGGCTGGTAGATGGGCTGGGGCTGGGTGAGACTGCGGCTCCCCATTCGTCGTAACCGGCTGAGGGTGGTGGAGGCGCTGCCCCGAGACCATGCCTCAGTTCCGCTATGGCTGCAGGGACTTTTGCGCGAGCGTCCGACACGAGATCGTCGAGGCGTCTGGCTCCTGATGACAGAAGGAAGATGACCTCGACCGGGCCGTGGTGCGGGTCTGCCGGGTCGATCACAGCGAGCCACTGGTCTTGAACCGCCAAGGGCAGCTTGGATCCCGTGGACGCGACAAACGGAGCGTTATCGACGATCACGTAGCCGGGCTCGGTCAACTTGAGCCAGTTGACTTTCGCTCGCAGGACGGTCCGGGACGTCATCTGGACGCGTCGACGGTCGGTGGTTTCGAGGGCTCGCGGCTGCAGCTGTCCGCTATCGGGGCGCCAGCCGTTGAGGAAAGATGATCCGCCGCTCACCTGTCCTGAGTGGCTAAGGGTGGTGAGGGTGGCGCCAGGGATCTTGGAGCTGATCCACTTTACGAAGAGGAGGATGAGCAGCGGGATCGTGAGGCCGAGGATCATGAGCCCGACAAGCATGAGCCAGAGCACTCTCTGGTTCAGTGGCCGTTGCATTTCGTAGGAGTAGCGCACGGTCACCGGCATCGGCTTGGCCGCCGTCTGGTCAGACCGCGCCATGACGTGTAGGAGCCCGCTGGCTAGTCCCGAGCCGACGTGGTCGGGGGTCAGGGTGAGGGTGATCTTTCCGGTTTGACACGTGCGGGCAGTGGACGCCTCGGCTGTGACGGGGGCTGCAGCAACCCCGTTGGGCAGGGTCGACGTCTCGCTGCTCTGCAGCCAGGCGCACCCAGGTCCGGCCAGCGGTAGTTCCACCGTGACTGGCTCGACGGTTTCGCCGGAGCCGAAGTCGACGGTTGCGGGGAGCCGCGGGTAGTTGGGCGGCGGCATCACTGTGACGGGGTAGTCGACGACTTGAGGCTCTAGCGTGGTTCCTGGGACGTTCCCGGCGGACGCGGTTGTGAGGGTGAGTGCCAGGTGGACTTTGGCCTTGCCGGCTGGGGCGCCGCTGAGGTTGAGCACGACGGCCTTCGCCAGTTGGGGGGCGTGAAGTCCCGCGGCGATGGGGACCACGGTCCCGTCGGCGTAGTCCAGTTCTGCCCCGACGGTGATGGTGCCCTTGAGCGCTGCGGGCGCGACGGGCGTGTTGTCGACGCGTGTCAATCCCAGCTGTAGGGATGTCGGGTTGCCGGAGGTGAGTGCGGCGCTGGCTTGGTTGAGCCAGGCGGGTCGCAGGTCTCCGTAGAGTCTGATGTTTGAGCGGGCGGTGCCTCTGCCTGTGGAGGCGGGGTCGACGAAGGCCAGTTGCCACGCGCCTGTCCAGCCTTGGTCGCGTTTGCGGGTCAGGGTGAGGGAGAAGACGGAGCCGCTGGCCCAGCTTCCTCGCAGGTCGTAGGCGCTTGAGGAGCCGCGTGGGGGTTGGCCTGGTGTGATGCGGGTGCGGGTGCCGTCGGGGGCTTGAAGGACCGCGTAGAAGGTGGCGAGGTCGGTGCCGCCGAGGATGCGCACGGACGAGATGGACGGGTCGAGGACGAACTGGTGGGTCCCCTGCGGGCAGATCGTTCCCTGGCACATCGGGGTGGTCTGTTTCGTTGGTGCGTGGCCGGGGTCGGCGAGTTCGTCGAAGGCGAAGAAGAGGGCTCCGATGTTCTGGGCTAGGACGAAGTCGCCGGTGTGGCTTCCGTCGCGGGCCCCGCAAGGCGAACCGTGAACTCTTGTGCCGGTTGCGATGCCTTTCATGAGTTCGAAGGCTGCTGGGGGCTGATTGCCTTGGAGCCCGATGGCAAGGGTGGTGACTCCTTGGGTTCGTAGCGCGTCGGCTACGCCGCCTGGGCGGCAGAGGTCGGTGGTGCCGGCTTGCTGCACTGCTTTTGCAGCGGCGTCATTCGTCAGTTCGACGTTGGGACCGTACGGCTTGGTCAGCCCGTAGGTGTTCTCTTCGGCTGGGGTATCGCGGTGGGTTAGGTCGTACATGCCGTCGCTAAGCCACACCAGGGCGGTGCAGTCGCCGTCATGCGCGTGGGCGGCAAGTGCTCGGCGGGCGCCGTCGACCGCTGACCAGTAGTCGGTTTCGAAGCCAGATTTCTGGCTGCGGTATTCGGCGACGGCGTCCAGCACCTGCCCTGTGGTGCGGTCGGTCAGGGCGGTCCAGTCGAGGCTTTGGCGGTACTTGTCGGCGAAGCCGCCCACGGCCACGTCCAGGTGGGCTTGCGAGTTGGAGACGAACGAGGACAGTTCTTGGACCAGGTACGTGGCCGCTGCCACGCGCTGGTCGTTGGGGTCGCTCGTTTGCAGCGAAGGGGTGGTGTCGAGCATGAGGAGGAGGTGCCCTTGTCCTCCCGCTGTCAGGCAGGAACCAAACCGCTGAATCGAGTCCGAGCTTGTTGACGCGGCCACTGCTGGGGCGCTCAGCGCTGCCGGGAGGATGGCGAGCACCATGCCGAGCAGGGCGGCGAATACTGTTCCGCGGGTGGGATGGCTCACCAGCTGCTCCGAGCGACGGCGTCGGAGATTGTCCATGCGTTGAGGCCGACCGCGATGGCAGCCAGGAGCAGCAGGAGTCGGCGCAGCCATGGGGCGAGAGCGCTGTCTCGCGACAGTCCCTCACTGCGGCGTTTGAGGTCGTAGTGGGAGAAGGCTGCTAGGAGGAGAATGGAGGTGATTCCTCCGAGCGCCCATCCAAGGATCGCCAAGGGGTGGGACCTTGTGGCCAGCGGTATGGCGATACCTGCAGTTGCGGCCGCGATTCCTAGGAGCAGCCAGTGAAGTGGAGCGCCGGACACTCTGATAGAAGGGGGCGCTGTCCCGGCGACTGCGTGATCGGTGGTGTCCCATCCCCCGCCGGGCGACCCGCTACTGGTCCCCCCGTCCCACGATCCCGACATGTGCCTCTCGCTACTATCTCAATGGCTTTGGACGCGCCGCCCTAGCCTTGCCCCGTGTCTGAGGTTGCAGGTTATGCGAGCCTGGATCCCAAAGGGACGGAAAGCGGATGATCCGTGCCTAAGTTTCGAGGCTGATTCCTAGAGACGATCCGCGTAGCCGCACCTGAAGCTTGGGATGGCTACCAGAAGGAGCCTCTTGCGAGCCGCTTCATTGACCTTTTGTGGGCGAGGGTGGAGGGTTCTTCCCACAGCGGCCGCCTGCTGGTTGGCCGAACTAGAAATGGAGCCGTGCATGGGAAGCCAAGACACCGAAAAGGGCGCGAACTTCAAGTGCAAGGTCTGCGGAGGCTGGCACGGCGGCTATCCCAAGACGGACGTGTGCGGGAACTGCCTTAAGAAGGGTCTCGGCTAACACCCGCCGCCGGCGAGGTGTGCGCGCCCGCGCGGATGTTAAGGACTGGCTAGCTGCGGGCCTTGACGACGCACTGCCGCCGAGAGCGCTTCCCTTTCCGGGCGGCGGGGCCCGTGCGCGCGTAGTCGCACAGCTCTTGGGCCGGAGCGTCCGCCTACACGACCGGGGCCTGCCGCGTGGAGCCGTGGGCCGACCCCTGCTGGATCGACTCGGGCGCGTCGCCGACGAGGTCACCGTGGCTTGGAGACCGGCTGCTGCTGGGGCGGTGTCTTGCGGTTGGGGGAACGCGCCACGACGTGCGCGCTGGGGCGCCGCGTCGGCGACCATTGCGCCACTGGCTTCTGCTTGGCTTGGCGAGATGCCATGGCGGTCGATGTTCGCGGGCGCTTGTTGCTCCCTCCAGTGGGCGCTCGCGTGGTGGCGATGTGACGGTGGCCGCCGATCGTTGCGACTGAGTCCTCACCGGCTTCAGGAGCGGCCGCTTTGATATTCACAGCTGTCCGGCCTTAACCGGCACCGTCCCCATCGGACTTCTCGGGCTCTCGTCGTCAGAGCACATCGCCCGGGGAGGCAGCGGGGCTCTCCCCCTGTAACGCCCGGCGATTCTGGCCGTAGCGCACACGAAATCGGCGTCAGGTGGCACACTGTCGGCGCAGCAGCGGGGACGGGTTCCGCTGCCCGACAGGGGAACGGCAGCAGAGCCAGAACATGAAGTGGCCACCGAAGCGCGTTATCGCCCTTTCCGCCGTGGGCCTGATCGCATGGGGTGCCAGCGCCGCCACCGGAGACGAGCGCGGGTCGACTGCACCGCCGCAGGTTGCGGCCGAGACCCTCAGCGACGCAACCGGTCCCACATCTGACGCCTCCACGGATGAACCAGCCGCCGAGGCCAGCAGCGTCCCCCCGACGGACACAACCGGCGACTCGTCGATCGCGTCGCCCACCGAATCGGCGACCGACGCATCGAGCGCCACCGCTGCCCCGGCACCGGCGAACGGGACGGCGGCAGCAGTCCTTTCGGCACTGCCGGTCAAGGGCCGCGCCCCGATGACCGGGTACACCCGCAACCAGTTCGGCCAGGCGTGGAGCGACGACGTCACGGTCGCCTTCGGCCACAACGGGTGCGACACCCGCAACGACATCCTGCGCCGCGACCTGCGCAACACCACGCTCAAGCCGGGCACGAACGGGTGCGTAGTGCTGACGGGATCCTTCATTGAGCCCTACTCGGGACAGGCCCTTTCCTTCGCCCGCGGCGCCGGCACCTCCTCTCTAGTCCAGATCGACCACGTGGTCGCCCTCGCCGACGCCTGGCAGTCCGGCGCGCAGCAGTGGAGCGCCGACACCCGCCGCGACTACGCCAACGACCCGCTGGTCCTCCTCGCGGCTGACGGACACCTGAATCAGCAGAAGGGCGCCGCCAACGCCGCCTCCTGGCTCCCGCCGAACAAGTCGTTCCGCTGCACGTATGTGGCCCGCCAGGTCGCCATCAAGGCCAAGTACCACCTGTGGATCACCGCACCGGAACGCGACGCGATCGCCCGCGTGCTGGCCACCTGCCCTGGACTGCCGCTCCCCACTGACACGTCCACAGCCGTGATGCCGAAACAGGCCGCAAGCCCTGCGCCGGTCAAGACGTCCGCCCCGGCGCCCTCCCGTCAGCCGGCTCCGGCCCTGGCCGTCGTCCCGACGCCGAAGCCGGTCGGCGGGGTCTACTACAAGAACTGCAGCGCGGTGCGCGCCGCTGGAGCAGCTCCGCTCCACGTTGGCCAGCCGGGGTACTCCCGCAAGCTCGACCGTGACGGCGACGGGATCGCCTGCGAGTAGGAGCTCATAGGAGCCACCCCTTTCCGAGTGCCGCCCCCACCTTCGGGTGGGGGGTGGCTTTCGCTATGCCATCAGTGGTGGCGCAGGCTGGGACGCCACATCGGCCGCGGGTGCAGCCCGCTGCGGATCGTGTCCACACCCAGAGCGAGCATCGCGATGCCGAGGGGCTGGAAGATCATCGCCGTCAGCGCGAAGCTGACCATGGCGACGCCGAGAACGAACATGCACAGAGCTGCCAGCCCCACCGCGCCAGAAAGGAGCACACCGATGACGTGGAGCGTGCCAAGAATCCCCATCCGGCGAGCGTGACTCTTGCGGCATACCGCGTCAAGTGGTAACGGACGCAGGCGTCCCAGGCAGGCCGAGATGCACCCGGAGGCGCTGCGCGGCGTGCGCGAGTACGAACGCCTGGGCCAAGGCGATACGAGCGTCAGCGAGGCTCTGAGCGTGCGCGCAGTCCAGCAGTGGCGCACGGTCTGCCGATCGCTCATCGATCAGCTGATCGATGATCCGGCGTGTGCTGGCGTCCCACAGCCCGGCGTCGAGCTGGCGCGTGAAGGTGTCGTCGGCGTCCGCCATGGCTTTGCACTGCGCCTGGACATTGGCGAGGCTTCCTTCCTTCAGGGCCTTGCCGATCCGGTCGCCGGCCTTGTTCGGTTCGGCGATCATCGCGAGATACCGCTGGCCTTCCTCGGCCTTCGACCAGACCGTCGGCGTCGGGGCTGGCGTCGTGGTGGTCGTGGCGGGCGTGGCGGGCGCGCTCGAGGCGGCCGGCGTGTTCTGCGGCGATGCGGCGCCGCATGCGCCGAGGGCGGTGGCTGCGGCGATGGCGACGAGCGGGAGTGCGAGCTTCATGGTGGGCGTCCCAGTGTCGGGCTGGTGTGCGGGGCCGCACCCTCGTCAGTGTGCGCCGCCCCTTGCCCGGACACCTCCTGTTGCAGGCAATCTTTCGGCTAGATCCCGACCTCGCGTCAGCCAGCTCGGCTGCCAGCCACACTGAAGCGCCCCACCCTCCAGTCGTCGGAGGGTGGAACGCTATTGTCATCGCCTGCGGGCTCTGGTGGACGTGGGGCGTCCGAGCCCGCCGGCGCCGACGAGGCTACGCCTCGGCACCGACAGTGGTCTGGCTCAGGGCTGGAACGACACGTCGGTCGCGCGCGCTGACAGCTTCGAGCTCGACGTCGTGGTCTCGCCGTCCTCCTCGCTGTCGAAGGAGGCCTGACCGCCCTCGATCGTGAAGCTGTTCACCGCCTCTCCGTCGCTGAGGCCCTTGACCGCGTAGGTCACCTCGACCGTGCCGCTGTCCGGGATCTCCTGGTCGCCGATGTAGGTGGGGTCGATCCGATACGTCACGTTGCAGCCAGCCGAGCCGAAGCACTTCTTGCGCATGATCTTGATGCCGATCTTGAAGTCAGCAGGCTTCGCGTCGAAGGTCGGCTCGGGCGTCGGCGTCTCGGTCGGCTCCTCGGTGGGCGAGTACGACACCTCAGGCGTGGACGCCGCCGTCGTTGTCGAGGGCGTCTGCGAGCGCGGCGCGGAGGCGGTCTGGGCCGGCGTCGAGGAGCAGCCGGCGAGAAGGCCGAGGCCGAGGAGTGAGGCGGCGACGACGTGCGTGCGCTTGTGTGTGGGCATGGGTGATTCCCTGGGGTTGTGAGGCTGGAGGGGTGAGCGTCTGGACGCTACCTCAGAGTGCGCCGAGAGGTGGCTGATACGTCTGAAACGGACAGAGTCGAGGTCGCTCCCTGCGCACCTATACACGTCTACTCGCAGGCGGGCTCGGATCCTGGCAGCCGGACGCAGCACCAAAGGGCCTCTGACCTGCGGGAACGTGATTCCGCGCTCAGGATCGGCCCTAGTGGAACGGGTTCGATTCCCGTCGCTCGCTCCAAGAGGTGTTAGCGAAATGGTGGAGCGCATCCGCCAAAAAGGCTGGCAGCCCGACTTGTCGCCGACTGCCTAGGGAAAGGTCAACCGGAATAGCTACACGTCTTGCTCGGCCAGCTCGACCAGCGGCGGGGGGCGGAGCCGACGTCAGGGCACCGTCGCGGCGACGTACCGGAACCGCGGACCGACCCCCCGAACCAGGGGCGGCACGGCCTACGCTTCACAAAACGTGCCGGAAGCCCCATGGGCAAGGAGGCGAGTCGAACGCACAACCGTCCGGCCCCCACCCGAGGTCTGCGTGTCCTCGAGGGAGCTTGAAGGTTCGCCTTCGACGGGGCCACCAGCGCGGACGCTCCCCACTCCCCCCGCAGCTCGGCGCCAGGTACTGGGTGAGCCAGGACCGTCGCGGTGTAGGAAAGACCGCAAGCCCAAGCCAGCCGGGCCGGCAACATCAGGGCCGCTCCATATCCCGATAGGGTGCTTGGAGTCGTCGAAGTACTGCTGGAGCGGGCCGTGGCCGGCCACGACGGCCAGGATCGAGTGGACCGCGAGTCGCTGGTCCCCGAGTGACGGCAGGCCGCCGTGGAGCGATCGCTCGTCGTAGTCCTGAACGGCGTCCTGCACCAGACGTCGCACGGCCTTGGTGTCGCTCGCCGGGTCGAGACCCGAGCGGCGGATCAGCTCGCGGACCTCACCCTCGACATGGCGCACCGCTTCCTGAGTGGACATGCGTCTCCCCTGACCCCTGTGAGTTGCTTCGCCCGACATCCTGCTCGGTGGGCGGCGATCTTGGCTCGCTAACGCTAGGCGGGCTGCGAATCACCGCGCTGTGGTCATCCACAGGCTCCGGGGTCGAGCGGCACTGCACGCCGTGTCCGACGTGTCCCCACGGCCGGGACCCGTGCACCGTAGCCGGTTCGCCGCTCCCCCGGGCCAAGCCGTCCACACGTGTGCACAGAGCCCGCGGCGCCGAAGCCGTGAGCCGTCTCATGGGCACATCACGACAAGGAGACCCAGGTGCAAATGACCATGACCGTCATCGACACGCAGCGCGCGGCCGCCGCCCCCCGTCATGTGCTCGTCGACGCAGACTCGGGCACGCCCTTCGGTGCTGTCCGGTCGCGGCTGGCGGACATCGCCGGCGTCCCCGGGTGTGGGTTCCGGGTCGAGCGGCGGCTGCTGGCCGACTCGGACGTCCTCGGGGCTCCCCCGCTGCTGCGTGGTGCCCTGCTGACCATCGCGCGCCCCGACGACCCGCCCCCGGCCGGCCCGGATCGTGGGGCGGTACAGCTGCGTGTGGTCGGCGGGGTCGGCGCGGGTCGCGTCATCCCCCTCGGCCGGGGCCAGCACGTGGTCGGCCGCGCAGCCTCCGCCGACGTGCGCCTCGACGACCCGGGCATCTCCCGCTCGCACGCCGTCGTGGTCGTCACCACTGAGGGGGTCACCGTTCGCGACCTCGAGCCGACGAACCGGTCTCGGCTCGACGGCCTGCCGCTGCCGGAGGAAGGCACGCGGCTCGAGCCCGGCCGGCACCTCACGGTGGGGTCGACGACAGTCGTCCTGGGACATCCGGAGGTCCGAGGCGGCCACCACGAGGTCATCGACGGCGAGGTCCACATCCACCGGCAGCCGCGCTTCCGTGACGGTGGCACTCCGCCGGAGGTGACCTTCCCAGAGGCCCCGAGACGCCCGGACCACCACCGGATGCCCCTGCTCGGGTCGCTCGCGCCGCTGGTGGTGTCGGCCGGACTCGCCGTAGCCCTGGCCTCGCCGGCGCTCCTCCTCTTCGCCCTGCTGTCACCCGTGATGCTCCTCGGACAGTGGTGGAGCGACCGGCGTGCGGGCCGGAAGTCGTACCGCCGACTGGTGCGTGAGCATGCCGCCCAGCTCGAGCAGGCACGGGCCGATCTTGCCCGTGCCACCGTGGCGGATGCCTCGACTCGACACGCGCGGCACCCGGACCTGGGCCTGCTCGAAGCTGTCGTGCGCAGGTGTGGCACCCGGCTGTGGGAGCGACGGCCGGACGACGATGACCACCTCGTCCTCCGGGTCGGCACCGCGGCGCAACCTGCCGCGGTCATGGTCGGCGGCCTTGTGCCTGAAGGGTTCCCGTCCATCGAGGGGCTCCCTGCGGTGGTGGACCTCGCCACCTCGGGCGTCGTCGGGATCGCGGGCCGCCGCGACCACACGCTGTCGCTCGTGGGCGCCCTCGTGGTCCAGGCTGCGACCTGGCACACGCCCCGCCGGCTGGGGCTCCACGTGCTGGCTGACACCGCACGCCACCTCGTCGACTGGGAGTGGGCCGTTCACCTGCCGCACCTGCGTGACGACGATGCGGGGGTGCCCGGGTAGCCGATGGCGCCGCGGAGGTTCTGCGACACGTCACTGCTCTGCGGGGGCTCGTCGACGGCCGCCTCGCTGCACGAGGCGGCGCGGCCAGGGTCTCGGGCCGCCCCTCCCCAGACCTCCTGGTCGTCCTGGACGGGGCCAGCACCATGCGGGCTCTGCCCGGCGTGGCAGACCTGCTCCGGGACGGCCCACCCGCAGGAGTCGTCTTCGTCTGCATCGACCGTGACATCACCTCGCTGCCCGCCGAGACGCGGGTGTCCCTGGACATCGCCCACACGGGAGAGGAGGCGATCCTGCGCGAGGACGGTCGGACGCTCTCCGGGATCGTGCCCGACCTGCCTTCGCGGGGCTGGCTCGAGGGGGTGAGCCGCGCGATGGCACCGTTCGTCGACGCGACCCCCGAGTCCGGGCACGCCGCCCTGCCTCGGGAGGTGTCATTCGTCGAACTGCACCGCGGAGCAGGCCTCGACCCCGGCACGCCCGACGGGCTGRTGGAGTCGTGGACGCGCAGCACCGGGCGTCCGGTCGCGCTGTTGGGACGCACGTCCGACGGGCCGGTCACGGTCGACCTGAGCGTCGACGGCCCGCACGTGCTCGTGGGCGGCACCACGGGTTCCGGCAAGTCCGAGCTGCTCCAGTCCCTGGTGACCGGCCTCGCCGTGACCAACCGGCCGGATGAGCTCGGCTTCGTGCTCGTCGACTACAAGGGCGGTTCGGCCTTCAGCGAGTGCGCCCGGCTGCCGCACACGGTGGGGCTCGTCACCGATCTCGACGCCCATCTCACCGCCCGCGCCCTGGCGTCTCTCGACGCCGAGATGAAACGTCGCGAACGGCTCCTCGCCCAGGCGTCCGCACGAGACCTCGACGACTACCGCCGCGCTGCTTCCGTATGCCGTGAGCTCCCAGCCCTGGCACGGCTCGTCATCGTCGTGGACGAGTTCAAGGCTCTCGCCGACGAGTTCCCCGAGTTCATCGACGGACTCGTTCGTGTGGCCGCCCTCGGGCGGTCCCTGGGCCTCCATCTCGTCCTGGCGACGCAACGCCCTGCGGGCATCGTGTCCGCTGACATGCGCGCCAACGTGGCCTGTCGCATCGCTCTGAGGGTTCGCGACCGCGCCGACAGCGACGATGTCGTCGATGCCGCCGACGCGGCGTCTCTGGACCCGCGGGCTCCCGGGCGAGCCTGCCTGCGCGTCGGTGACCGGGGGCTGATCACCGTGCAGACGGCCTATCTCGGTCGCCAGCTGGCGGAGATCCCCGGGGCTGGTGCCTCGGCCTGCGTCATGGTCCGGGAGCTGGTGGCGCCCCTCCCCCGGCGAGAGGTCGAGCCGCGGACGGACGCCTCGGACCCTCCGACGGAGCTGCACGTCGTGGTCGACGCCGCGAACGCCGCCGCTCGCCATCTCGGGCTCGAGTCGTCGACGCCGCCCTGGCTGCCTCCGCTCCCGGGGGTCGTGACCGCGCGCGATCTGGGCGCGATCACGACGGGGGTCACGTCAGGGATCGAGGCAACGGCGGGGACGGGAGGGATACCGCTGGGCCTGGTCGACGTGCCCACAGAGCAGCGCCGCGAGACGTTCTGCTGGCGCCTCGAGGAGCGCGGGCACCTCGGCATCGCCGGGGGTCCTCGCTCGGGTCGCTCCATGGCACTCGTGACCCTGGCGGTCGGACTGGCCGAGATCGCAGCGGCCCGGGACGTGCACGTCCACGTGCTCCAAGGCGCGCCGGGACCGTGCGCGGCGCTCGCACAGCTTCCCCACGTCGGCACGGTGACCGACTCCGGCAACCCGGCGCTGAGCCGTCGGCTGGTGCTCCGTCTGCTCCGCCTGGTCGACGGAGACGAGGTAGGGCCTCCAGGAACCGTCGTGCTCGTGGACGGCTGGGAGTCCCTCGAGGAGTCCCTGTCCGGCATCGATCACGGTGCACCTGTCGACGACCTCCACCGGCTCCTTCGGGACGGGCCTGCAGCGGGCGTCAGGTTCGCCGTGACCGGCGGACGGGCGGTCCTCTCCGGGCGGCTGCCCGGGTTGCTGGAACGGCGACTGGTGCTGCACATGCCGGACCCGCTCGACCTCACCCTCGCCGGGGTCGCTCCGTCGCTCGCCGCCGCGGCCCGTCCCCCGGGAAGGGCGATCGACATCCAGACCGGCCACGAGCTGCAGCTGGCCCTCCCGGGCGGTGGTGGCCCGCTCGAGTCGGCCGCCCGGTGCGCGGCTCGCGCCGTGGCCTCGCGCCGTTCGACCCCGACCGGGGGCGGCTCGTCGACCCTCGCACCGAGACGATCCCCGTGGC
>NZ_JBFULD010000001.1:0-70213 GCF_056400505.1 Terrabacter sp. P5_B1 | reverse complement strand
GGCCAGGGCGGCCGTGGTCGAGCCGGCGAGCGCCGCCCGCCCGCGCGGGAAGACGACCGTGCCTTGCACGGCCACCTCGACCGGGCCGGCGTCGCAGGGTGCATCGACCAGCCCGTCGACCAGCTCGTCGACCGCGGAACGCACCGCTTCCTGCTCCCAGGCCAGCAGGACGGCATACGACAGGTGGGGCACGTGCTGGCCGTGGGTGTGCGTGAGCAGCGTCGGGATCCCCTTCGCCTCGAGCCGCTGCCAGAGGTTGCGGACGAGGCGGTCGGACGCGGGGTCGAGCAGCAGACAGAGCGCGAGCGCCATGGCTCATTGTGGACGCCGAGGCGCCGCCTACGCTGGGCCGGTGAGTTCCGTGCCGAGCGACCTCGACGTCGTCAACGCCCACCGCTACGTGTCGCTGACGACGTTCCGCCGCAACGGGGCACCCGTGTCGACGCCGGTGTGGATCGCCCGTGACGGCGGCGAGCTCGTCGTCGTCACCGTCGACCCGAGCGGCAAGCTCAAGCGCCTCGCGCACACCTCCCGCGTCGAGCTGCGGCCGTGCGACATCCGCGGCCGGGTGCCCGGGGGGACGACGACGTATGCCGGCACGGCCGTCGTCGACCGCACCCCCGAGGGCGTGGCCGCGGTCAAACGCGCCATCGGGCGCAAGTACGTCATGGCACGCCTCGGCGACGCGGTCGCCGCGGTCACGGACCGGGTGCGGCCGCGGACCCCACGAGCCGGCATACGCATCACGCTGGACTGAGCTCCGAAGCAGACCGTCGCAACGTTGGACAAGAGCGTTTCGTCGCGGCGCTGACCTGCGGTTATGTTGGCGAGCATGAGCCCCACCGCAGGCGCCCGGCTGGTCCAGCGCCAGCTCGGCCTGATGCTGCGCAGCAAGGTCGCCGGCGACGACGCCCCGGCCCGCGCGCAGCGCATCTGGGGCGCCGAGGGCGAGCGGTGGTTCACGCCGGAGGACCCGGTGTGGCGCGTCCACGCCGACGCCTCGATGTTCCCCGCGGGCATCACGTCGTTGCTGCTGCAGATGCTGCACCCGATGGCGATGGCCGGGGTCGCCGGCCACAGCGGCTACAAGAGCGACCCGTGGGGCCGGCTGCAGCGCACGAGCCACTACCTCGCGACGACGACCTTCGGCACGATCGAGCACGCCGAGGAGGCCATCGCGATGGTCCGCTCGATCCACGAGCGGGTGCGCGGCAAGGACCACCTCGGCCGGCCCTACCGCGCCAGCGACCCGCACCTGCTCCGGTGGGTGCACGTCGCGGAGATCGACTCGTTCCTGCGCGGCTACCAGACCTTCGGCGACGATCCGCTGACGGAGACGGAGGCCGATGTCTACGTCGCCCAGGCCGGGATCCCCGCCGCGCGACTCGGCGTCATCGACCCCCCCACCTCGGTCGCCGAGCTGCGCGCGGTCCTCGACGCCTACCGCCCCGAGCTCGAGGCGACGTCGGCCGCCCGTGAAGCGGCACGGTTCCTCCTGCTCGACCCGCCCCTGCCTCTCTTCGCCCGGCCCGGCTACGGCACCCTCGCCTCCGGCGGCGTGTCCCTGCTGCCCGGATGGGCGCGCGAGATGCTCGGCATCCCGCTACCCGGTGTCGTCTCGACCCTCGTGGCCCGCCCGCTCGGGCACCTCGGGACGGCGGCGGTGCGGTGGGGCATGGCCGGGCTGGCCAGCTGAGCGACCACCTCTGACGAGGCCGTGCCCGACGGGCACGCGGGGGCGTCGCGCCTGAAAGCCGGATGCCAAAGGCATGTGAATCTTCTGAGCGTCGTGCGTGCGTGCGCAGACCTCGCAAACTGCTGTCCGCGGATCATCCCTCCGATGAGGCTCGCAGGTCTACATTCCGGCCATCGGGGGCCAGATCCACAACCCATGGACGGAGCCAAGAACACATGACGATCCGCACCGTGACGACGGCGGCCCTTGCCGCCGGCGCCTTGGTCCTGGCGGCGGGCACTGCCGCCACCGCCAGCACGCACAGCACCACTTCCACCGGCTCGAGCGCCACCACGGCGACCGAGCCACAGCTCATCGACGACGCCGACCTCAAGGCCACGACGGTCACCATGGGCGGGGCGTCGGTCCTGCCCACGACGCGGACGATCCCGCACTGGTTCGGCCAGACGACCGACCCGTCGAACGGCGTCACCTACGGCTACAACATGGTCGGCGCCAACCCGCACTCGTGCTCCGGCACAGCGTGCGACGTGACGGTCCAGGTCGACATCACGCCGATCAAGGTGGTCATCGGGGGCGAGACCTTCGACGGCAACGACGTCCTGCCGGCCACCCTCGCGTCGCCGCAGTTCGCGAACAACGACTACGGGAGCACCCCGGCCGCCACGGCTGCCGGCGCGTTCCCCAACGCACCTGCGTTCGTCCGCGGTCCGGGGGGCGCCCTGTCACAGCTCGACGCCGGCGTGCCTCTGCAGCTGCAGGACGCGACCATGCGCGCCCAGTTCGCCAAGACGGGCGCGAGCAACTACCACCTGCGCCTGCACGCCAACGTGCTCGCGCCGGTGACCATCACGGTCCCGAGCAACCAGGGCCTCCTGATCCAGAGCGGCCGCGGCGTGCTCGGTGGCAACGTGGACGTGGGCTGGTGGTCCTCGAAGATCAACAACCTCGAGCAGAGCGCCGACCCGACCCACCTGCCGCTCTACCTGACGGACAACATCTTCCTGCACAGCGCGAACGACCCCGCCCAGTGCTGCATCATCGGCTACCACGGCACCAGGGCGGCCGGCAACGGCGGCGGCARCAGCAACGGCCAGGGCAACGCGAAGGTGCAGACCTTCGCCTGGGCGTCCTACGTGCGGCCCGGCTTCTACTCACGGCCGAACGGTGGCACCGACTGGGCGCTGCAGGACATCCACGCGATCAGTCACGAGATCGCCGAGTGGGCGGACGACCCGTTCGTCAACAACGGTGTGAACCCGTGGCTCACGCCGACGGCTCCGCAGTACGGCTGCACGAGCGTCCTCGAGACCGGTGACCCGGTCGTGGGCATCGGCTTCGCGAAGGGCAGCAACACCTACCTGCAGGGTCCGAACCCCAACGGCACGCAGAGCGCCGACGGCTTCTACCACCCGGAGGACGAGGCGCTGCTGCCGTGGTTCCTGCGGCTGCCGCCGAACGCGACCGGCTCCGAGCTGAACCAGTCGGGCCACGGTGGGCGCTACACCTTCATGGGCGACCTCAACCCGTTCCCCGGCTTCCGCCAGCCGGCCACGGGCTGCTGACGACCTGACACACTCCGCTCGGCGGCATACGGACTCTTCCGTATGCCGCCGAGTGCCGTTGCGGGGTCAGTAGGCTGCGAGCGTGCCCAGACTCGTGCTCACCGTCATCGGCGACGACCGCGCCGGCCTCGTCAGTGCTCTCGCGGACGTCGTCACCGCGCACGACGGCAACTGGGAGGACAGCCAGCTGGCCGAGCTGGCCGGCAAGTTCGCCGGCATCGTCGTCGTCGGCGTCCCTGCAGAGCGTGTCGAGGAGCTGACGGCGGCGCTGCACGAGCTCGAGGGGCTGCTCGAGGTGACGTCGCACCCGGGCGCCGAGTCGGCCACGGACGCGACCGTCGTGGCCGACGACGCCTCGGCCCAGCGCCTGACGGTGGACCTGCTCGGCAACGACAGCCCCGGCATCGTGCGCGAGGTGTCGTCGGTGCTGAGCCGGCACGAGCTGTCGATCGAGACGATGACGACGGGGACCCGCGAGGCCCCGATGGCCGGGGGCCTGCTCTTCGAGGCCCACGTCGTCGTCCGCGTGCCCGGCGGGTCGGACACGGCGGAGCTGCGCGCCGACCTGGAGCGGCTGGCCACCGAGCTGCTCGTCGACATCGCCGTCGCCTGACGCTCCTGTGCACTGGGTCGCCAGGTGACTCAGCCGGCCGACCGTCTCAGGACATGACGAAGGGGCCCGCCTCGCGATGCGAGCTCGGGCCCCAGGACGGTTCACGTACCGCAACGGGCCAACCGCCAAGTCTTCGTCGCCCGTGGACGACTCCGTCCAGTGAAGACCACGCCGCATGGCGAAATGTCGGGATTCGAAATACCTTGCGCAAACCTTGCGGCAATCTTGCGAAAGGCCGCGTGCTCGGGTCGGCACCTCTTCCCCTTGCGCGTCCCCGGGGCCTCGCGCACCCTGAGGTCATGGACGGATCCGTCGAGTCCCCGCAGCAGACCCCGCGCATCCCCCCCGCGGCGGCTGTGCCGATCGCGGACTACGGCTTCCTCTCCGACGGCGAGGTGACCGCGCTCGTCGCCCCCGGCGGTGACATCGACTGGATGTGCTTGCCGCGCATCGACTCCCCGAGCATCTTCGGAGCGTTGCTCGGGCGGCACTCCGGGCGTTTCCGGCTCGGGCCGTCCGACGTCAACGTCCCGACCGCGCGGCGCTACCTGCCGGGCACGATGGTGCTGGAGACGAGCTGGGGGACGCCGACGGGGTGGATCATCGTGCGCGACGTGCTGCTCATCGGGCCGTGGCACCACGAGGACGCCGTGTCGGTGAAGCACCACCGCACGCCGATGGACTACGACGCCCAGCACACGCTGCTGCGCACGATCCGCTGCGTGTCCGGCGAGGTGCAGACGATCATGGAGTGCGAGCCGGTCATGGACTACGGGCGCCGGCCGGCGACGTGGGACTACACCGACCGGGGCTACCACCAGGCCCGCGCGTCGGCGGAGGGCTCAGACGTGTGGGTGACCCTGACGACGGACCTGCGGCTCGGCTTCGAGGGCGGGCAGGCGAGCGCGCGGACGCTGCTCAAGGAGGGGGATGAGCGCTTCCTCGCCCTGACGTGGGGCGCGGTGCCGCCGCCCGAGACGAGTGAGGAGGCGCACGAGCGGCTCGAGTGGACGGCGCACCACTGGCAGCACTGGCTGGCCCGTGGCCGCTTCCCCGACCACCCGTGGCGCAGCTACCTGCAGCGAAGCGCCTTGACCCTCAAGGGTCTGACGTATGCGCCGACAGGTGCCATCGCTGCGGCCGCCACGACCTCGCTGCCGGAGACCGTGGGTGGCGCACGCAACTACGACTACCGCTACACGTGGATCCGCGACGCGACGTTCGCGCTGTGGGGCATGTACTCGCTCGGGTTCGACTGGGAGGCCGTCGACTTCTTCTCGTTCATCGCGGACGTCGCGGAGCGGGACGACGACCTGCAGATCATGTACGGCATCGGCGGCGAGCGTGACCTGCCCGAGTCCACGCTCGACCACCTGCCCGGGTATGCCGGGTCGCGCCCCGTGCGCGTCGGCAACGCCGCGCACTCGCAGGTGCAGCACGACGTCTGGGGCGCGCTGCTCGACTCGGTCTACCTCCACTCCAAGGTCGCCGACCACCTCGACGCCCGGATCTGGCCCATCCTCGGCAAGCAGGTCGAGGTGGCCCTCAAGCACTGGCGCGAGCCGGACGCCGGCATCTGGGAGGTGCGCGGCGAGCTCAAGCACTTCACCTCCTCGAAGATCATGTGCTGGGTCGCGGTCGACCGCGGCGCCCGGCTGGCCTCGATGATCGGGCAGGACTCCCAGGCCGCGGAGTGGCAGCTGGCCGCCGACGAGATCATGGCCGACATCCTCGAGCACGGCGTCGACGAGCGCGGGGTGCTGACGCAGTACTACGGGAGCTCGGCCCTGGACGCGTCGCTGCTGCTGGCACCGCTGGTGCGGTTCCTGCCGCGTGACCACCCGGTGATCCGGGCGACGGTGCTGGCCATCGCGGACGAGCTGACCGTCGACGGGCTGGTGCTCCGCTACCGCGTCGACGAGACCGACGACGGCTTCACCGGCGAGGAGGGCACCTTCACGATCTGCTCGTTCTGGCTCGTGTCGGCGCTGTGCGAGATCGGCGAGACGATGCGAGCGCGCGAGCTGTGCGCGAAGCTGCTGTCGTTCGCCGGGCCGCTCGAGCTCTACGCCGAGGAGATCGACCACCACACCGGTCGGCACCTCGGCAACTTCCCGCAGGCCTTCACYCACCTGGCCCTCATCAACGCCGTCATGCACGTCATCGCCACCGAGCCTACGCCGGACCAGGACATGTGAAAGGACAGGTGACGAGCCCGGTCGACGTGCTGGTCACCCGTCCCAGGGTCGCAGCGGACGGCATACGCCCTCGACGTGGCCTCACGTCGAGATCGAGGGAACCGTTGGGGCGCGGCAGGTCGACAGTAGAGGTATGGCAGCAGGCGTCGTCCCTGACGACCAGGCCCTCCTCGAGGCACTGGCCGACGGTGACCTCGGCGCCCTGAGCCAGCTCTACGATCGGCACGCGCCGTGGCTGTCGGTGCGGCTGACGCGGCGGTGCAACGATCGGGAGGTCGTGGCCGACGTGCTGCAGGACACCTTCGTCGCCGTGTGGCAGGGGGCCGCGCGCTACCAGGGCAGGGGCGAGGTCGGCGCCTGGATGTGGGGCATCGCGATCCGGCGCCTCGTCAGCCGGCTCCGCACCCGCAGGGATGTCGTGCTCATGGGCAACCCTGTGCTGATGGGGAGTTCGGCCCCGTCGGGCGTCCGGGCACTGGTCGTCGAGGACGAGCTGCTCCAGGGGGTGGAGTACGGCGACCTCGGTCACGCCATGGCGTCCCTCTCGCCCGAGATGCGTGCCGTCATCCAGGCCACCGTGCTCGACGGCCTCACCACGAGGGAGGCCGCACGCCTGCTCGGGATCCCCCAGGGCACGGTCAAGACGCGGGCCCACCGCGCCAAGGCGCACCTGCGCGCCAGCCTCATGGAAGGACGTCGATCATGAGCACGCACCACGTGTTGCCCGAGGACCTGCGGGCCTGGGTGACCGGCGAGGCCGACGGTCTCGTGTCGGCCTCGGTCGAGCAGCACGTCGTCCACTGCCCTGCGTGCCAGGCCGCCGTCGCCCACGAGCTGGGGTCGCCCACGGCTCCGCCTGCGTATGCCGTCGGGCCGCCTGCGGAGGCCGGCGCTCCCTCCGTCCACTCCCTCCCAGATCTCGCCCTCGTCTGGACGGCCGTCCGCGACGAGATCGAGCTGCCGCGCCCGTCGGCCCTCGAGCGGCTCCTCGCCCGTCTGGGCCTGCCCCCCGGGGACGCGATGCTGGTGGCCTCGGCGCCTGCCCTGCGTGGCTCGTGGATCTGCGCCGTGGCGCTCGCCGTCGCCTTCGCCGTGGGTGGTGCGATGGCTGCACACACGGGCAACGTCACCCTGTTCCTCACCGTCGCCCCGATCGTTCCGGTGCTCGCCGTCGCGACGGCCTTCGGCCCCGAGGGCGGTCCGGCGCTCGAGCAGGAGAGCGCGGCGCCCTACCCCCTCGTGCGGCTCGTGCTCCTGCGCACCGGTGCGGTGCTCCTAGCCGCGCTACCCGTCGTGCTCGTCGGGCAGCTCGTCCTGCCCGAGCTGGCGGCGTGGGTGTGGCTCCTGCCGGCCCTGGGTTTCACCGCGGCGGTGCTGGGGCTGTCGACGTGGTTCGGCCCGTGGCGGCCGGCCACCGCGATCACCGCGTTCTGGGTCGTCGGCACCGCTGCCGCCAGCCGGCTCGACACCGTCTGGGCGGTCTTCGCCCCCCGCTACGTCGTCCTCTACCTCCTCATGCTCGTCCTCGGGCCGCTCGTCCTCGTGCTGCGAGCGCGGCGTCTCGGCACCATCGGAAGGATCTCGCCATGACTTCGACCACGGTCTCGCTCCGCGGCGTCACCAAGCGCTACCGCTCCCTCGCCGCCCTCGACGGCGTCGACCTCGACCTCGGCTCGGGCATCACCGGCCTCCTCGGTCCCAACGGGGCCGGCAAGACGACGATGCTCCGCGTCATGGCCACGGTGCTGGCACCGGACGACGGTCGGGTCCGGCTGCTCGGACGCGACCCCGGTGAGCCGCAGGCCCGCACCGAGGTGCGGCGCCGGTTGGGCTACCAGCCGCAGGAGCTCGGCTTCCCGCGCGGCTTCTCGACGATGGCCTTCGTCAACTACATGGCCGTCCTCAAGGAGTGGGCCGACCGTGAACTGCGCACGACGGAGGTGCGGCGCGTGCTGGACCTCGTCGGTCTCGGCGACGTCGCGACGAAGCGGATCAGCCGCCTGTCCGGCGGCCAGCGCCGGCGGGTCGCGCTCGCCCAGGCCCTGCTAGGCACGCCCGAGCTGCTCGTGCTCGACGAGCCGACGACCGGGCTGGACCCGGAGCAGCGGGCCTCGCTGCGGGGCGTGCTCGCCGACATCGCCGCAACGTCGACCATGGTGATCTCGACACACCAGACCGAGGACGTCGCTGCGCTGTGCAGCCGGGTCGTCGTGCTCGACGCCGGGCGGGTCCACTTCGACGGGACGGTGCCCGGGCTCGTGTCGCTCGCGACCGGCAAGGTCTGGATGGCTGCCGAGCCTGACGCCGCGGCCCACGCCTCCTGGCGCACGGCAACCGGCCGCTACCGCAACGTCGGGGAGCACGTGCCGCCGGGCGCCGAGCTCGTCGAGCCCAGCCTCGAGGACGCCTACCTGCTGCTCCGGGGCGCCGTGGGCCTCGCTGTCCAGGATTCAGCGAGCACGCGGTCCGATGGCACCACGACTTCGGCGGAGGTGGCGTGATGGCCAGCACCTCGCAGGATGCCCTGACCGTGACGACCGTCGCCCCGCGTGACGGCTCCCACAGCCGGTTCCGCGCGCTCGCCCGCCTCGAGTCGCTGCGCCTCGCCCTGCACCCGGCGCTCCTCGTCGGCACCGCCCTCGGGATCGTCTTCACGGGGACGGCGCTGAACGACCAGTCGGGCCAGGTGACCGGTGACGCCCTGGGGTTGCCCGTCGTTGCCGCCACGGTGGGGATCGGCGCGATGCTGGCGGCCTTCCACCTCACGCGGTCCTTCCACCGGGCCGACGAGCTCGTCGAAGTCGCCCCCACCCCCGTGACGACGCGAACGGCCGCCCTCTGCCTGACCGCGATTGTGCCGGCGCTCCTCGCCTCGCTCTGGCTGGTGCTCTACTACGGCTTCACGCCGTCCTCGATGGATGCGCCGGAGTGGATGTACGGCGTCTTCTCGCACGCCGACATCGCTGCCGTGCTCGTCGGCCAGTCGGTCGTCGCGGCGGTGGGCGGCACCCTGCTCGGCATCGCGGCCGGCCGGTGGTGGGGCTTCCGGGGCGCCTCTGCCGCGCTCGTGGTGGCGGTGGTGGTGTGGACCATCGGCCTCCTCGGCGTGTTCAGCAGCGGCGACACCGCTCCGGCCGCCTGGACCCGCTGGGTCCGCCTCTTTGCCCCGGTCGGCTACTTCAGCTCCGCGTCGGCGGACGGCAGCTCCGTCATGAGCCTCACCGGATCCCCGGCGTGGTACGTCGCCTGGCTCGTGACGCTGTGCGCCCTGGCCGCAGTGGCCGCACTGCTGTGGCGAGCGGAGGGCAAGACCCGACGCCAGGTCGTCCGAGCCGGCGCCGTCGTGCTCGCCCTGTCCCTGCTCACCTACGGCCTCGCCGTGAGCGGTGGCCCGAGCCAACCGGTCCGCACCTTCCCCGACGGCCACAGCGTCGTGGTGACGAAGTGAACCTGTCGCGAGCGCTCGGCGCGACCACGGGAGTCCCCTGGCGGCCCGTCGCGCTGCTGACCGCCGGTGGGGTCGGCCTGCTCCTCCTCGGCGCGGCCTGGGGCGGCAGCTCAGTCGCGGGCACGGCTGTGACCGTGGGCGTTCCGCTCCTCGCGGCAGCGGCGGCATACGTGCTCGACGAGGCGGCCGACGAGGCGGTGGCGGCTGCCCCGACCTCGCTTCGAGCCCGCAGCGTGACCCGGCTCGTCGTGGCGACTGTGATCGTCGGGCTGGGTGCGCTGGCGCTCGGGGTGGTCGCGCTGCGCAGCGGGACCGGCGCCCAGGCGGGCTTCACGGTCCAGCTGGTCGGTCTCACGCTCGTGGCCGTGGCGGCCTCCGCCGCGGCGCGGCGTCGGGTCGCCGAGCCGGGCGACGCGGTCGGGGGCGCGCTGCTCGCACTGGTACTGACGCTCGCCCTCTCCCACCCCCTGGACCGTTGGGTGAGCCTGTTCCCGCCTGAGCCCGACCTGCGCTGGGGTGTGTCCCTCGCGCTCTGGGCGACGGTGGCCGTCGCCGGCCTCGCTGGGCTGTGGGTCGCCACCCGAGACCCACTGGACTGACGTTTGCCGTCCAGAGCCGGACGCGCGGAACAGGTCAGCCGTGCTGCTCCTCGAGGTAGCTGAACAGGACGGTGGCGAACTCCCGGCCGAGGTCGGTGAGGCGGTACGTCTCGCCGTCGAGCTCCCAGATGCCGGTGTCGGCGAAGAAGTGCAGGGACAGGTCGAGATCCCGATCCGAGAACGTCTGTGCGTGCTTCGCGTAGTCGCCGTCCGCGAACTCACGGCGCCACACGTTGCCCGGGTGGTCCTCCCACTGCTCCCGCACCTGGCTCCGGGTGATGGAGCCCATCAGCGCGCAGCCACCGAGCACCGCGAGCACCGGCACGGGTGACCGGTCGTAGGCCGACTCCACGATCCGCCAGAGCGCCAGGGTGAGTGACGCACTGAGTCCGATCCACGCGTAGTCGTCCTGTGGCCGCACCGCCGAGGAACGCGCCACGGTGGCGAAGGTCTCGACGAGACCCGCCTCCTGCGAGGCGAACCAGAGCCGCTCGAGCGGCAGGGCGTCACCGGCGCTTCGCCACGGGAACTGCCGAACCCGCTCGACCGGGACACCGGGGCGCTGGACGACGACCTCCTCCTGCCAGCGCCAGAGCTCCAGCTCCGCGTAGGCGCGCTTGGCCTCGGCCAGGCGGAGCACCCCGGCCGCCGTCACCTGCTTGCGGTCGCCGACCCAGTCGGCCAGCCTGAGGCACGCCTGCACGAACGGCGCCTCACGGGCCTGGGCGGCCGCCCGCACGAGGTCACCGCGCTCGAGGAAGCCGCTGAGGTCGATGTCGTCGTCGTCGCCGTCGCCGCCGCGGTCGCGGTCGCGGTCGCCCAAGGCGTGGGCCAGCGGGCTGGGAGGGGAGCTGTCCGCGCTGTCACCAGGGAACGGCATACGTGCTCGGCGCTCTTCCAGCGGAAGGGAGTTCCAGGCTTCGGTGACCTGGCTCAGCGTCGCCTGGAGCTCCTCCATGCTGCGGGCATCGTCCACCGGGAAGCCGGCCTCGCGTCCGAAGGCGAGGAGGGACTTCGACGGCCCGTAGTTCCGGGAGTCGGCACAGGCGGCGGCCATCTTGGGGGCTGCTCGGTGGGCCTCTCGGGCCAGAGCCCTCGGGTCACCGGAGCCGGAGGCCATCCGGCCGGTGCCGCGGAGGAACCGCACGAACGTGTCGAGCGAGTCGGCGAGCGCATCGACGTCCGGAGGGCCGTCACCGTGCGCGGGCCAGCGGTGCAGCATGAGGTCCTCGACGCTGCCGGACGGCCACAGGTTCGGGGGCAGGTCGTCGTGCTGGAAGCGGAGCTCGAGCGCGGTCTCGAGCAGCTCGGTGTCGCAGACCCGGTGGCGCTGCTGGGCCCAGTTCGAGGCGTGGCGCAGGAGTAGCTCGTGCTCGGACACCCGCCGATCCTGCCACCTGTTCGGCTACGGCGCGCCATGGATGTCACACGTCGCGAGGTCCGACTCTTGCCATGCTGCGAGCAAGACCTTGTCGCCCGACGCCGCCAATCCGTCCTCTGCCAGCACGGTGATGGCGGTCGCGGCATGGACGGCGTCGTAGCCGCGCAGACCATGGGTCATGGCCAGGTCGGCTGCGTGCCGCGAGAGCCGGTCGTCGACGGCCACGAGGTGCATCTGCGCCGTGAGCTCGGCGAGGGCATCGATCAGGAAGCTCTGTTGATCCCGCGTGATGCGCCCGGAATGGTGCGCTCGCCACAGGGCCGAGGCCGTCTCCGGCCGCRGGGCGACTGAGGAGACGACGTCATCGGCGGCGTCCCAGAGACGGCGGCAGAGCTCGGAGGTGGGTTCGGCAACGAGCAGTGGCACGAAGGCCGACGTGTCGAGGTAGAGGATCACTGGCTCTGGTCGTCAACGAGGTCGCTGATCCCGCCCTCGACCACAAGGGGGCTGGCGGCCGGGCGCTTGGGACGGGCCGGCGTCGCGAGTCCCGCGTCGATGAGGCTCTCGAGGCTGGTGCGACCAGAGAGCGGCCGGAGCTCCGCCACGGGCCTGCCACGGTCGGTGATCACCACCGTCTCCCCGCCTCGGGCACGGTCGACGTACTCGCTCAGTCGACTCTTCAGTTCACGGATCCCGACTTGCTGACAGCTCACGGTGACCACCTCATAAGGCATTGTAGTCACCGCAGATCACCAGTCCCAGGGATCGCCGCGAACGAGCGTCTCGGTCGTGATGACGTTGTCGACGGCCCGAATCAGGTAGAGCTCACGGGTGTCGCTGCGCTCGGCTGCGATGACACCGTTGACGACATGGTCGAAGGTGAAGTCCTCGAAGTCGTCACGGGCACCACGAGCCAAGCCGTCGGCACACAGGAAGTGGTCGACGAGGTGGGTCAGCCACTGAGCCGCGTGGTTCGACTTCTCGACCTCTCGCCAGTTCAGGCAGCACCCCACCACACAAGGCCTCCAGTCGCACCGGCCGAACGGGGTCCGGACCTGGGGGTCGTCGACGTCCTCGGCCGTCGTCCCAGTGCGGCGTGYTTCGTCCGCTCTTGCAGCTCGAGGGTTCAGCGGGACGTCGTAGCCGCGTGCGGCCGGGTCGTGGAGCTCGGCATACGCACGAAGCCACTCGATCTCCGGCTCGCTCAGGACCGGATTGATGTCGAGCCGGCCGAGATAGCGCGTGCTGTGTCCCATGCCTCCTCCGTCCGTCGCTGCCCGGGTGCGCAGATGGCAGCGACTCAACCACCGTCCGCCATCGGCCGTATGCCGTCGTCCACAGGTGCGGCCCGTCTGACGACCTCCGGCGCACGGCTGGGGACAACGCGAGCCCCGACCTCCGTGTCGCTGGCACGGTCGAGAGATGAGCAGAACTCGTGGACGGTGGGAGCTCGAGAGTCCGGAAGTGGTGCTGCACGCCATCGATGACCTGTGCCGGTTCGTGGCCGGCCGGGTCGTCGTCGCATCGCTGACTCTCGACACGCAGGAGGTCGTCGCTGCGGCTGTGGTGCCGGAACCGGCTGAGCCGCAAGCCTGCTGGGACCCCCACGAGGCGAGCATGCGCTTGCACGACGTCGCGATCGAACTCGTGCCGGAGCGCACGGCGACGCGCAGCGGGTGGGCCCCCATGACGCACCTGCTGGTCACGGTCGTGTGCCGTGAAGGCCGGGTCATCGACACGATGACCGAGCACCGGTGGTTCCGCGCGTGGCGCTACAGCAACCACCTCACCCGTGCCATCGACGGCGACATCTACGTCGTGACGCCGCACGGGTGGACCGGCGTCATGGACCGGCGCGCCGGCCACGAACCACGACTGCGTCCCCGCCTCGCCCTTGCACCGGGCTCCTGACCCAGCGGCTCACTCCCGACAACAGCGGCTCGAGGGTCGCCCTACTCAGGCCTTCTCGAACGTCACGAGGATGCCACTGACTCCACCGGGTCCGACGCGACCCTTGACGTCAACCGACGTGATCGCCTTGAGAGACCAGCCTTTCGACGCGTACTCGTTGAGCACCTTCTCGAGCTTCTCGCCGGACATCTTCCCGCCGATCATGCCCTCGCGAAGCTCGACAACCTTGTACTGCGGCATGGCGCACCTTCTTCCCTGTCGTTGGTCTTCGACCATAGGACGGATCCCGCCGGGCTCGCGCCCGCGCCGCCGTGAGACTGCCTGCGACTCGTGAGACCCTGCCCCATGAGGTCCTACTGCGCGCTCTACGTCGACGTCGGCTACCTCCTCGCCGCGGCGGCGACGCGCGTGACCGGCACGTCTCTGCGCAACGGCGTCGTCGTCTCCTACCCCGACCTCGTCGCGCGCCTCATCACCGATGCCGAGAAGGCGAGCGGTCTGCCGCTGCTGCGGCTGCACTGGTACGACTCGGGCAACCGCGCCGGCGGCACGCCGGACTGGACCCAGGAGGCCATCGGCATGCTGCCGCGGGTCAAGCTGCGCCTGGGCCGCACCTCCCCGCAGGGCGAGCAGAAGGGCGTCGACCTGCGCATCGGCCTCGACCTCGCCGCTCATGGCCGCAACCGTTCGGTCGACGTCATCTACCTGCTCTCGGGTGACGACGACCTGAGCGAGGCGGTGGAGGAGGCCCAGAGCCACGGCATGCAGGTGGTGCTCATGGCCGTCCCGGACCGGGCAGGCAAGCCCCACGCCGTGTCGCGGCACCTCATCCGCGAGGCCGACGACCTCATCGTGCTCGACGGCGCCGTCATCGACGAGAACGTTCACGTGCGCCAGAAGCAGCCGGAGGCGGAGGTCGCCCTGTCACCGGCCGCCGCCGGGGTCGTCGTCCCGCTCCCCGGTCCCCGCACGGCCACGGACGAGCCGTCGGTCGCGGCGGTGGGTGACAGCACCGCTCCGCCAGCGGCGGCGGTGCCGCGCCCGACGCCCGCAGTGCTGGCGGGCAGCAAGGTCGCCCACCGGCCGGTCGCGGCCGCAGGAGCTCCGGGGCGGCCCGTGTGGTCGAGTGCCACCGAGAGCGCCGGGAGCGGTGACCGCCCGGCCTCGGCTATCGGCCAGCGTGAGCTCCAGGCCATCGAGGACGTATGCCGTGGGGTGATCGCCACGTGGTCCATCACCTCGAGCGCGGCTGACCGCACCCGCCTGATGAGCCAGAAGCCGTTCATCCCGGGCGACCTCGACCGCGCGCTGCTGCTCGACCTGTCGGCCCGGCTGGACCGGTACGACGTCGAGGACCAGCTGCGCTTCCTCCTCCGCGACCACTTCTGGGAGCGCGTCAGCGAGCTGACTCACTGAGCAACTGCCGCTCCCGACCGGCGCGCGCTCGCTGTCCTGCTCTCGCTCCACGCTGCGGGCTGCCTGCCCGGTGGTGGTCGGCTTCGCTGCAGGGGAGGAGAGTGATTTTCGTCGAGACCCCACGGAGGACCCGAATGGCTGGAATGTCTGACAGCGAGACGTACGTGACGCCCAAGTTTGCGGAACCCTACTGGGCCAAGCACGCCTACGAGGTGCTGGTCGAGACGGCGGGACGCTACAACGCCGTCATCACCTACTCCGAGCTCGCCGAGGAGGTCCAGCGCCGCTCGTCGCTGCGCACCAAGTCGCAGATGCGCAACTGGATCGGGAAGCTCGTGACTGACCTGGTCAAGGTCAACCACGTGCGGGGTGAGCCGCCGCTGGCGTCCCTCGTCGTCCACAAGGACGACGGGCAGGTCGGTGCGGCGTATGACGAGGTGCTTCGTGTCGCCGGTGAGGCCCCGATCACCGACCCGCTCGAGCGCGAGAACAGCGCGGCCGCCGCCCGTCTCGAGTGCTACCGGCACTGGGGAGCCGACGTACCGGCCGACGCGGTGCCGACGCTGACGGCCAAGGGCCGAGTGGTTCGGGCGAGCACGCCGCGTGCGACGGCGGCGACGGAGGCCCGACGCGGCGCTGTCTGCCCGACCTGCTTCATGGAGATGCCCGTCTCCGGCCCCTGCCCCAACTGCGACTGAGGCGACCGACAGCCACGGGAGCCCGTCAGTGGTGCGCGCTGACGTCGCAGCCTGCGGCCCGCGACGCGGGAGACGACGTCAGGCGCGGGTCTGCTTGCGCAACGACGATACGCAGCATTGCTGGCCGCTCATAGTGAGCGAGCGACGAAGGGTCTACACCGTGATTACGGGGTGGAAGTAGTCGTAGAGCCCGGCCGGGATGGGCTCTTCGAACTCCAGCCGCATACGCACGACCGGTAGGGCCTTGCCGTCGTCGTCGGGCATGGTCGTCTCCTCAAAGTCGAGTGGCCTCGCTCCACCGAGGAAATAGAACTGCGATCCCTCGGCCTCGTCCCGCTTCACAAAGACGTAGAGCTTCACCCGGCCCTGCACGATGTTGTCGACCTCGGCGCTGGCCAGCGTGCGTCGAGCGCGGGTGTACCAAAGCATCGTCGACTGGTCGAGGAGGGCGTCCTCGTAAGCGGTGCTCGAGGTGACGCCCTCGCTCTTGTGCAGTGTCACGAAGATCGGGCAGTCACCGGTTGCCAGATCCGCCCGGTAGCCGTAGATCGTCGACGTGAACTTCCGCGGCCACCCGAGCAGCCGGCACACTTCCTTGCGCGTGTACTGCCGGCCGGCCGTGAAGGGGCTCGACGAGTCGTAGAGAGCGGTGGCCATCGCATCGCCGGTTTCAGCAATGTCGTCGACGTGAGCCCTGAATGACGCGGATCGCTCGTAATCCCAGCGGAACTCCGGTGTCATACCGATCCGGCCGTCGTCGCCACGTTCGACGATCCCGGTCTTGTAGCGCTTCTGGTCAGCCTCCGCATGCCCTTGCAGGGTGAACGTGTCGATGATGCTGTCGAGGCGACGATCTGGAACCGCGCCACCATCGTCACCGATTGCGGCACGGGCGTCGGCACGGCTCAGAGTCGACGCGGTGAGCAACGCCCGCAGGAGGCGTGCTTCGCCGGCGCGCTTAGCCGGGAGGACTTCGTGCGAGAGCAGCTCGAGGGCCTTTGCCTGGCGCGGCGTCAGGTCGGTCGACTCCTTGAGCGCGGCCTGCAGCAGGCTCGGGTAATGCGCACGTCGAGTAGCGAGCACGACGGGGTCTGTGGACTTAAACCGCCAGAAGTCTCCGAGCCGCGGAGTGCGCCCCACGCGGTCGCGCATGGCCAGCAGCGCGGCACGCAGCTTGGGCATGTCGTCGAGCCTGGTCTGGCTGATCGACGACAGCACGCGGGCCTCGGCCAGCTTGTCGAATCGGACGCTCGAGAGGCCGGCCACGACGCCGACCTCCTCCGCGCCAATGAGGTTCTGCCGGAGCGACTCCTTGTTGAGCGACTCGTCTTCGAACAGCGCCACGGGGATGAGGAAGTTGTTCGCGTAGTTGCCGATGAAGTCGATGACGACGAGGTAGTCCTTGCCAGCCGCTTTGCGCAGGCCGCGGCCGAGCTGTTGCGTGAACACGATGGCTGACTGCGTCTGCCGCAGCATCACCAGCTGGTTGACGCTCGGAATGTCGACGCCTTCGTTGAAGACATCGACCGTAAGGAGATAGTCGAGGTCACCCCGCTCGAGCCGTTCGACGGCATCCTCTCGCGCTGGAATGCCGTCATCGCCGGTCAGGGCGAGAGTCCTGAGCCGCCGCCCTCGCAAGGTCGCACCGTTGAACGCGTGCGACAGCTGATGCGCTTCCTCCTTGCGGCTGCAGAAAATGAGTCCCCGAGGAGCCACGCCCGCCTGGCCGTACGTCTCGATGCCGGCGAGCACATGGCGTACGCGTTCAGGAGACGTCAGCTTGGCTAACAGCGTGTAGTCGTTGGTCGTGCTTCCATCGTCAAAGGAGATGTCGGCAACCCCGTAGTAGTGGAAGGGCGCCAGCATCTCTTCTTCGAGCGCCTTGGTCAGGCGGATCTCGTACGGCACGACGTAGTCGAAGAGCTCGTACACGTTGAACCGGTCCGTGCGCTCCGGTGTCGCCGTCATGCCCAGCAAGAAGCTCGGCTCGAGGTGATCGAGGACCGTGCGATAGCTCATGGCGCCGGCGCGGTGGACTTCGTCGACCAGCACGTACTCAAAGGTCTGGGGATCGATGCTCTCGAGCGTGCTGGCTTTGGATAGCGATTGGATCGTGGCGAACACAAAGGGCCGGTCAAGCTGCCGTGAGCCCCCAGCGAGTTTGCCGAAGTCGCTCAAGGGTCGGTCCAGCACGCGGGCGTACTCGAGCATGGTTCGGTCAAGAATCTGTTCCCGGTGAACGATGAAGAGCATGCGCTTCGGGTTTGCAGCTTTGACGTCGAGAGCGGACAGGATCGTCTTGCCGGTCCCCGTCGCCGAGACAACGACTGCCCGCCGCGCACCGTTGGCTCGCACCTCGGCGATGGCTGCGAGCGCTTCGCGCTGCATCCGGTTCGGAAGCACGAGCGGGTGCGCCGCACCCCCTGCCAGCTTGTCGTCTCCGCGGTCAGCCGTGGGCCAGTCGTCGGGGCTCTGGCCCAGTCGATCATGGGCGTCGATCTGGCTGACGCTTGCCAGACCGTTCGGCTGTCGTCGTGGGCGGGGCGCGGGTGCTGTGTAGCCGGCGGCGTAGGCGTCGACCCAGTCTTGCGTCAACGGGTCAGAGTCCCTGACCTGATAGTCGCTGAGTTGGCGCAGCTGCTTACCTAGGTCACTTGTGCCCGCTGCCGATACGCGCAGGTTCCACTCGTGGTTTCTCACGAGAGCCGTCTCGGTGAGATTCGAGCTGCCCAGCATGGCGGTCACTGACGTATCGTGCTGGAAGACGTAGCCCTTGGGGTGAAAGGCCGGCGAGCGATGAATCCGCACGTCGATGCCGTGCTCCTGCAGGCGCAGCAGCTCCGCGAAGGCGGCCGGCGAGTTGAAGGCGAGGTAGTCGGAGGTCACGATCCGACCCTCCCCCTCGAACTCAAGGAGGTCCGTCAGGAGGAGAGCAATCGCTCGCGGCGAGACGAACGCGACCGAGAACAGGAAGCTGTCGCAGGTGGCGAGCTCTTCGCGGATCACCCGCAGCGCTGTGTTGTCGGCATCGTTGCAGACGAGCTGAGGATGACGACGACGGGGGGCTAGCTGGTCGGTGCCGAGGTAGCCGAACTGGACGTCGCGTGACAGGTCGCCGAGCCAGTTGAAGTCAGTGGCCATGGGTCAGATCACGCCTCACGAGCTCCACCGCAGGAAGGTCGGCGGGTGCCCAATTGAGCGTGCTCATCTCTAGCGGGGTGCACCAGCGCACTTCGTCGTGGTCGGTGAGATGAGGCTCGCCTGCGATGAGATCGCAGTAGAAGGTGGTGAGCACGATCGTCGCGAAGTCGTACGCGTGGCGCGTCGTCTCGATCTCGGCGCCCACCACGACCTCACAGCGCAGCTCTTCGTCGATCTCACGGACAAGTGCGTCTCTGGGTGACTCGTCGGGTTCGACCTTGCCGCCGGGGAACTCCCAGTAACCGGCGAGCTTCCCGGGTGCTGCCCGGCGGGCACATAGGACCTTGCCGTCTGAGTGGATGACGGCGCCGACGACCGGAATAACCGGCTTCCCCTGATGCACCCCACCGAGCTTAGGAGAATGTGGCGAGAGCGAAGCGGTCGACACGATGCGGCGGCGTTCAGATCACGAATGCGCGGGGTATGCGGACCTGCCTTCCGTCAAAGCTGGCTGAGCGCAGACGTCGCAGGCGGGTCCTTCAGGCGGCGCGTCGGGCCTGAGCTCGCCCAGGTCATCTATCCATCCCGAGACGGCCTCATCCCATCGCCGTCGACCGGAGTCGCTCAGCGCCCTGAGATAGCGAAGATGGTGATGAAACATCCGGGTCGAGCACGCCTCACAAAGCACTTGATCCGTCGGCTCCGGTCGCCCCAGAGGTGGGTTAACGATGTGCCACCGAAGTGCCCCGTCGCCCTTTGGACCAGGCACCCCTGGATCACGCTTGGGCAGTGCCCGGCCGTCGTCCATGAGCCTGTAGAGGTGTGTTCGCACGGTCCCTGGGCTCAAGTTCACCTGAGTGCTGAGCTCACGCGCCGTCGGCTCGGACGTCGCCGATTTCAGCGCCTCGTAGACGACTTCACTTGTCCTCGAGCTCCTCATCACTGCATTCCTTCTCTAGGCCATGTGACCCCGGTTTCGCCCGCAAGAACCGCTTCAGCGGTGCGGTGGCGGAGGGCCATGCCAGCTCCCGAGCGGCTCAGCCGTCCCAGTCCAAGGTACGACTATTGGTTGGGCGCCGCGCCCCTCACCGCGCGACGCCCACCCCACGGCAACCGCCGTCTCAGCCGAGCTGGACGGTGACGCCGTCGGAGAAGGGCGAGTCGTGCAACTCGATGCTGGCCGGCTCGTTGCCCTCCGGCATGTCGAAGACGAGGGTCCCCTTGACCACGTTCCCGGGGTTGATCTCCTCGAGGAAGACCTTGTTGTCCTTGACGTAGATCGCTGCCCCAGTGTCGGCTGAGAACTCGCGCCCCTTGGCATCGCGCACCTTCTGCGACGAGTCGGAGAGCCGCTGCGCCTGGTCGCCGATGTTGCTCACGGTGATGCTGACGAGGACGAACTGGCCCTGCGCCTTCTCGTTGAGGTACTGATCGCCGACGGACGTGACGCCCTTCTGCACCTTGGTGACGGTGAACTCGAACTGTCCGTCGCGGACCTCTGGCCGAGCTTCGCGGTGGTCGGACCGTCGCTCTCTACGTCAGCGAGACGAAAGTCAAAACGCACCTCCAGAGCGCCTTCACCAAGCTCGGCGTAGACAACCGGGTCCACGCCGGAGTCATTGCGGACCGAGCTGAGCGGCAAGACCCTTGAGTCACGATGGCTATGCCGCGCGTACGAGGGCGAAAGCAGCGACCATTCCTTGCATGACTGCCAGCCGACCTCGCGACAGACGGCTCAGTGTCACCGGCCTCCTTGCATCGGACATTGGCGCCCGGACGATACCGCTTGATAGGTTTTCGCGTGCTCGACCCAAGCACTCGGTGGCCGCGGGGTGGCAGGGGCCGAGGCGCCCACCGCCGATCCGGTTGCTGCCGTTGGTTGACAGCGACTTTCGGTCTGATCGCCCTGAGCAGGTGTCCGTTCGCTTGTGGCCTCCAGATGCGATCTCCCAAGCAGCTCTTAGTCCAGATACGCACGCCTCCACGCTCTCGCGGGTAGTCTCGGCGCCAGGTGGACGAGACACAGGGGGGCTTATGCCAATCTTCGCGGTGGTTCCATGGATCGCGGCGGGAGTTGTTGCCATCGTTGGCGCAATTGTGGGAAAGTCAATATACGACAGGATCCACGACGAGGGCGGGAAGGTTGTCTCGGTTGTCGGACCACGAATGACCGGCAAGACAAGCCTGACTCGATACCTGGCCGAGAACGTCGACCTCCCTTTGGCATACGCGCCAACCCAGCTGCACAACGAATACGAAGTGGAGGTCAGCGGCGTCCCGTTCCTTCTGAATGTCCGCGACTTCGGTGGTGGCGATGATCAAGTGAAGGAGTGGTCACGGAGCGAGGCGGCACAAACCTCAGATGAGATCTGGTTCATTGCATCTGCCGCGCAGCTTGCCGACGACGACCAACGCATCAAGGCCGAGACAAAGGCAAGGGCGGTCCGGTCCGCACAGCTTAAGGCGAATGTGATACTCGTGGTTACACATTCGGACTTGGACGGAAGTTTCGACGGATCGCGAATCGAGACATTAGCCGTATCAGGCGAGGTCCAGCGACTCACTAACATCCTTGGCAGCAGCCGCACTGTGGTCGGAAGCCTGTGCTCGAACGAGAATGCCGAGCTCCTCACGGGCCAACTGCTTGGCGGTGATGCACTGTGACGATTCGCGACTGGTATGTCTGGATTCAGCCCCTCGATCCCGCAGCTCAAGACGTCATGTCCGTGAACGGTCACGTCTTAACACCCGCCGACCAGTCTGCCCGCGAGCGATGGATCGCCACCGTCGAAGCGACAGCCCGCGTCGCGCGCCGGCAACTGCCCGGGGGCGGCTTCGTATCGAGAAAGGACGACATCGTCGTGGGCCAAATCCCTCTTGCACGACCGACAGGTCAGCCCGCTCACACCGGAGTCGTTGCGCTTCGAACTGGCTCCTGGACGACCGATGAACTCAAGAGAGTCCAAGCAACGCTCACGGAACTTGGGACTGGTGGAGGTTATGAAGTGGACGCCAGCACCGTTCGTCGAGGGCTGGAAGATGTTGCACTGTCAGCACGCAACGGCTGCCTCTGGCGGCGCGCATGAGTGACCGACTGCCCAGTCGAGCATCGCAGAGGCGCGTCGTCTTCGTCGTGGATCCGATGGAGATCGAGCAGGGCGGTGAGCTTATGCGCGAGCTGTCGAGCCAACCGCACGTTTGCGTGCTGTCGTCGCAACCAGACCATTCCAAGGCTGACGAACTCGTCAAGCGCCTCGAACGACAGTCGCTCCTGAACCCAGGACACGTCCTCCTGATGAGCCCCTATGAGTCCGACGACTACCAACTCGCCGACGAGGCATCCGACGCATTCAGTCTCCAGAAGTTCGAAGCTTTCATCAGGATCTGTCAGCTGGTTGGAGCGCGCAAGACATCGATCAAGGCTGCAGTCGACCTCAAGACAAGGGATCGCCTGGAAGTAGGCGCCGAGGCGAAGTATGTGACCGCCAAGGGCTCGGCCTCTGCGGACAGAACAGCCGTGGAACAGCTGGTCTCTAGGCTCTCTTGGAGCGAGACATTTAGCGGGGGAAAGCCTGATATCAAGGGCGCTGTTCTACACCTTGAGCAGAAGGGCCTAGATCGAGATATCGCTCTCCGCTCGCTCGTCGATTCGCGCGCCCATGCAGGCAATCCAGTCAAGAAACGAACAATTACCGTTGACCTCAGCCAAGAGGGGAGCCGGACTCTAAACGCTGCAGCCCGTCTTGACCTTCGCGTCAGTTCCCTGTCAGTTGATCTGAAGAAGGTCGCGGAGCGATCCCACCGGTTCCAAGTAACATATGACGTTGACTTCTAAGCTTGACGACGCATTCGGGTTCGATTCGAGCCTGGCAATGACGCACAGATTCAGACGATGAGTCGCAGGCGAGGCGTGAGCCAGTCGGCGGAGTCCAACGTCGCCAGGACTCCCGTTCGCCCCGCCCCTGCTGTGTCAACGGCTCGCTCCTGATCGGAACCACGTTGCATGTCCAGAGGATCGGGGGCTTGCGAGTTTCGTGCTCCCAGCCATCTGACCCAAGCTTTTCGCCCACGCGGGGCAACCAAGGCCTACCGTGAGTCCTCATGGTGACCGCGGAGGACGTAGCCCGGCTAGAACCCAAGCTCGTCGGCGACATCGAGGGAAGATTCTTTGTTCCTGACTACCAACGGGGGTACCGCTGGGGTGTAGTTGAGGTCGGCCGACTGCTCGACGATCTAGAAGCAAGCGCTGGCGGGCCTTACTACCTCCAGCCGATCGTTGTGAAGGAGAGGCCGGATGGCTCGCGGGAGCTCGTCGACGGACAGCAGCGCCTGACGACGCTCTACCTGCTGTTTCGCTACATGCAGAAGGAGTCCCTTCAAAGCATGGGTCCGGGCTTCTCGCTCGAGTACGAGACCCGGCCCTCGAGCGCCGACTATCTCGGCGACCCCGACGGGTCGCGCAGCCAGGACAACATCGACTTCTTCCACATGTTTGAAGCGTTCCGCTGCATCGACTCATGGTTCGACGCCAAGGGAAGCCGTCGGCAGTACGTTGCGAACAAGCTATACGGCTACCTGTTCGAGAGCGTCAGAGTCATCTGGTACGAAGTACCACCAGCGGTGGACTCGACTACACTCTTCACTCGACTGAACATCGGACGCATTCCGCTTACGGACGCCGAGCTGGTGAAGGCACAGCTGCTGTCGGCCAGTGTCCCCACGCCCGGACAGACGAGCCGATCCCATGAGATCGCAGCCCGCTGGGACAGCATCGAGCGCGAGCTTCGCAACCCAGAACTGTGGGCCTTTGCCACGGGCAGAAGCGCAGTGGCCCCCACGCACATCAGCCTCCTGCTGGACACACTCGCCGACCTGCATTCAGGCGAGCATCTCGGACGCGAGCGCCCGCTGTTCCACACGTTCGAGACACTGCGTCCTCTCATCGAGGACAGCGCCTATGAGCTCTGGGAACGCGTGGTCGACCTGCACTCCCTGGTGACGGGTTGGTACAAGAATCGCGATCTGTTCCACAGGGTCGGCTTCTTGACCGCCAACGGTTACACGCTCTTCCAGCTCGTGAGGCTGGCCGGCGGCAGCACGAAGACCGACTTCGAGCTCGCCCTGACAGAACGAATCCGCGATGCTCTGGCGCTCACCCAGAGCCATCTCGAGGACCTTGACTACCGCAGCAAGAAGGCGCCATCGGCGTTGCTTCTGATGAACGTAGAAACGGTGCGGCGGATGAAGCATTCGGCCGAGCGGTACTCGTTCGCAGCCCACGCTTCCGGCTCGTGGTCGCTCGAACACATCCACGCGCAGAACGCAGAGAAGCTCAACCGCGCTGACCAGTGGACCGAGTGGCTACAGCTACACCGGTCAGCGCTGAAAGGCCTGCCGGAATCCGTCCTCGACCCCGCTACTCGAGAGGACCTGATCAAGCGCATCGACGGGGCTATTCCGACCATCACCGAGGCCTCCTTCCGAGCTCTGGAGCGCGAGGTGGCTGAGTGGCTCAGCGGCACGGCTGGCTGGGCACCTTCGGATATCGACTCCATCAGCAACTTGGCGCTGCTCTCGGCAGGCGATAACAGTGCGCTCAGTAACTCCGTCTTCGAAGTCAAGCGGCAGGAGATCCTCAAGCGAGACTTTGCGGGGTCGTTCATTCCGGTGTGCACGCGCAATGTGTTCCTGAAGTACTACACCGACTCCGCCGGCCAGCAAGTTCACTTCTGGGGCGATCTCGACAGGGCCGCCTATCTCGGCGCTCTGCGCGAAGTCCTGGATCCCTACCTCACCCCAGAGCCTGAGCGGAGTGACACATGAAGGGCTACCTGACCTCGTTCGTCGGTATGTACAACCACGCCGACGACGGACGCCCACCGGTGCAGCGGGTTGAGATTCCCCTCATCCAACGCGACTATGCCCAGGGGCGCACGTCTCCCAACGTCGACGAGATACGTGGCAACTTCCTCGACGTCTTGTACGACGCGGCGAGCGGCCGCGAGCCAGTCGGGCTCGACTTCGTCTACGGCACAGTGCAGGACGGCACGCTCCGCCCACTCGATGGTCAGCAGCGCCTGACGACGTTGTTCCTCCTTCACTGGTACCTCGCCTGTCAATCGGGGCACCGGCCTGCCGAGTTCTCTTGGGCGCAGTTCTCGTATGCCACCCGCGACAGCGCCCGGCGGTTCTGCCAGCAGCTCATTGAGAACCCTTGGCCGGCTGGTTCAGAGGCTCCGTCAACCTGGCTGGTTAACCAGCCGTGGTACCGCTACGACTGGGAAAGCGACCCGTCGATCCAGTCGATGCTCGTCGTGATCGACGACATAAACGCGCGCTTCCGGGACCTCGACCCTCGGGCCGCTTGGGACCGCATCACGGACTCGGCCGATCCCGCGATCTCGTTCCACCTCCTCCCCATCGAGAACATGGGTTCGGAAGAGCAGCTCTACATCAAGATGAACTCACGCGGAAAGCCCCTGACCCCATTCGAGAACTTCAAGGCCCGGTTCGAGGCAACGCTCAAGGAGCTTGATCCGGATCGCGCCAAGGTGTTCGCGCACAAGATCGACGGCGACTGGTCCGACCTGCTGTGGCCCATCCACGGCGGCGACAACATCGTGGACGACGAGTTCATGCGGTACCTGGAGTTCATTGCCGAGCTGTGTGAGTGGCGTGAGGGCAGGCTTGAAGATGGGGCGCTGGGGCCTCGCATGCGCAGCCTGTTCGCCCTCGACAATCCGCGCGCCCACGAGCATCTGGACTTCCTCTTCCAGGCCTTCGAGTCCTGGGAGAGCTCGTCAGCGGCAGACGACGCATTCCGGGAGCTGTTCACCACACGGCATGACTCCCACAGCCCTGAGCAAATCGTCCTCTTCGGCAACGACGTCAACGTCAACCTTTTCGAAGAGTGCTGTCACATGTTCGGTGATCTCCGCGGCAAGACTCGGATGTTCTCCTATCCGCAGTCGCTCTTGCTCTATGCCGTGTTGCTGCACCGCATCCACACAACGGAGGACTTCCCCCGGCGCCTTCGTACGCTTCGGAACCTTCTCTCGGCCAGCGAGAACGAGGTCCGTCGCGACAACATGCCTGCACTCACGCAGGAGGTCGAGGACCTAGTTCGTCACGGTCTGCTGAGCGAGCGATCGGCCTTCAACCGGGCACAGATCGAGGACGAGCAGCGAAAGAGACGCTTGCTCGACGAGCACCCACACCTGGCCGGGACGCTCTTCGGCCTGGAGGACGAGCCGATCCTGCGTGGGTCACTTATCGCCTTCGAACTCCACGCGACCACGCTGGAAGCGCAGGCGGGCGCTTTCCACTCGGTGTTAGCCGACACTTCGATGTGGGCGGCCGCGGCTCGAGCCCTTCTTGCCACCGGTGAGTACCAGCGTCAGTGGCGGGACTCCGACTCCTTCCTCTTCGGTACCGGATCGCCGAACAACGAGGGCGTGTGGCGAGAGCTCCTCACCGGGACCGGGCGGCGCAACCTCGCGGAGACCCGTGTCGTCCTCGCCGATCTGCTCGACACGGTCGCAGCCGGCGGGTCTCAACCTGCCGACGTGCTTCGTTCAAAGGCGCAGATGTGGCTCGACCATGCAACCCGCCAAGGAGCCATGGATTGGCGCTACTACCTCGTGAAGTACGAGTGGATGCGCGAGGGCGCGTCGGGGCTGTACTACGGCCGCGATGGAAAGCTCGGGTACTCGCTGGTGATGCTCAGGCGGACGCAGCTCAACAGCAACTACCGGGATGCCTTCCTCTACGCGGTCTACCGTGAGGCGGGCTCGCCGAGCGAGGTCGATGACCCCTGGTTCACCGGCTACACCCACACGCCGCGTTGGCTGACTCTCAGACGGACTGGCACCCAGATGCGGGCGGTCGACGGCGGCTACGTGGTCCAGCCTCCCGCCGACCTCCAGAGTGCGGCGCTACTCCAAGCGATCTGCGATGCGACACCTGACGTGACTCGTGACGGCGACGGGCTCTCCCTCCTCGCCGTGCGCCAAATGCTCAAGGACGGAGAGCTGATTGATGCGGAAGACCGGGTTTCCAAGGGCGCCGCGTTCCTGAGATCACTGGTCGAGGCAGGACTCTGAGGATGAAGCGGGCCCGCGACTGTCATTCCGGCGCCGCCTGCACTACGGGACGCTGGCTGATGGCGGCAGCGCCCACGTGATCGACGCCCCTGGCCGCCAGCGTTCGCAGTGCCAGCTCTGGTGGTAGCAGCTCCGAGAACTTGAGCTTCTTCAGGGCATCCGCGCTGACCTCCGGGACGACACCTGCGAGGTCGTCCCCGAACTCGCTGCGAGCAACCCGCAGAGCACTCTGAACTGCCGGCGCGGTCGCGTCGGACCGGAGAGAGATGTTGAGGTTGCTGTAGGTCCACTCGTCGAGGAGCTGGGGTGACACGGCACCGAGTGCCGCAGTGAGCACCGCGTTGGCGCGCGCGCCCGCGAACGTCCACCACTTGAGGCGCACGTGCTCCTGTGCAACCACTGTTGAGGCGTGGTCGACGCGCGTGGCAAACGTCTCTCGTACTCTGCCCAGACGCAGCACCGCGCGCTCGCTGAGCTGCGCTCCAGCGGGGTTCGCCCCGAGAAGGAGCCGGCGGATGGCGTCGGACAGCTCGAACGAGTACGGCCTCGGGTCGCCGCTCCACTTCGACCTGCCGGGCTGCTCGCTCGGCTCGACGTAGGCGCGACGCCGCTTCCAGTCGACGTGAGTGACGGCCCATGGTCGGCCGGCCAAGGCGACCACACGCTGACCCTCGACCTTCGACGTCAGCAAGAGCGGGTCAACGCTGCCGACCTCGGTGCGTCCATGGAGCACCGTCACTTCGGGTGCGGCAGTGAAGATGGCCAGCAGGTCCATGAAGTTGCGTGACCCGTACCGTCGCTCGGCCGCATTGCCAACGAATGCGAGGCCGGAGTCCAGGCTGAGGTGATCGGTGTCGACGAGCCATTGCGCCACGTGGTCCAGCTCGGCGCCGGTCGCGAGGCCGAGCCCGCTCATCCACGTCGACTCCGCGCGCACGTCGATGTGCCCCTTCTGCAGCGCTGTCCCCAAGAGCTGTTGGGCCGCGACGTGCCTCGGTTCGCTTGGCGCTGTCACAGGCTCGACGAATCCCTCACCCATGAGAAGCAGGAGTCCGGCAGCGCGAACGAGCTCGACGTCGTCGAGCGCAAGGAAGGTCATGTTGCGAGTCGTCCCGGGGCGCCGGCCGGCGCGACCGAGGCGCTGCAGCACCGACGCTACGGAGTTAGGGGCCCCGATCTGGACCACGCGGTCAAGATCGCCGACGTCGATACCGAGCTCCAGCGTCGACGTTGACACGATGACGCAGTTCCGCGCCTCGGCGAACGCCGCTTCCGCCCGGCGTCGCTCCTCAAGAGACAGCGACGAGTGCGACACGAAGGTCTCGACCGATAGTTCTCTGAGCTGCGTCGCGACCTCCTCCACCGTGCGCCGGGAGTCGGCGAAGACGAGCCGCTTCTCACCGACGTGCATGCGCGAGAGAACAGTTGCGGCGTTGTTGGCGCTTCCGACGTAGTCAAGTGCCAGATCCGGGGCCTCGGGCGCGGCCGCGGACGGCGACACCACAGTCGCCGGGCGCTCCCCCGCACCGCGACCCTGCAGCCAGGTCAGCAGCTCGGGCGCGTTGCCGACGGTGGCCGAGAGTCCGACCCGCTGCACGGGACGCCCGGCAAGCTGGGTCAACCGCTCGAGCACCGCGAGCAGATGCCATCCACGGTCGTCGCCTGCAAACGCGTGGACCTCGTCAACGACGACCGCCCGGAGGTCAGCGAACATGCGCGGTGCGTCCACCAGCCGAGAGACGAGCATGGCCTCCACGGACTCAGGGGTCGTCAGGAGGACGGAGGGACGCTCGGTTGTCTGGCGTTTCCGTGCGCCCGCCGACGTGTCTCCATGACGCGTGGACACCTCCCGCCCCAGCCATGCGGCGTAGCTCTCGAGGCGCGGCTGCAGGTTGTTGAGCAACGCCTTGAGCGGGCAGATGTAGAGCAGCGAGAGACCCGCCCACTGCTCGTTCTCCATCTTCGTCAGAAGGGGAAACATCGCAGCCTCGGTTTTGCCCCCGGCCGTCGGAGCCAGCAGCACCGCGTCCCACCCTGCCAGCAGCGGCTGCACGGCCTCACCTTGGAGCGGCCTCAACCCTGGCCACCCGAGGCTGTTGACGATGTGGTGCTGGACCACGGGGTGCAGCCGGTCGAACGGCTCCCCCGCCACCGTCAGTCCTCGTCCACGTCGAGGTCGATCTCATCCAGCGAACCGGCCGGCTTCCCAGGCGCTGAGCGCCCGTGGGCCACCCGCTCGACATCGGAGAGCTCGCCCACGTCGACGGTCAAGGAGTAGTGGATCCGCGGGTCGAAGTCCTCGAACTGGTCCACTCGGTCGAGCACGTCGGACACAAGCTTCTTGAGGAACACCCGAGGAGCGATCCCGATGCGTCCGCCGAGCTGACCAGCCACTGCATCGGCGAGTGAGCCGATGTATGCGTCGTCGACGACTGATCGGACGCGGTCACCGCGCTCGCTACCATCGGCATAAAGGTTGCGCACCTTGTGGCCGAGGGTGACGAGCGAGTCGTGGCTGAACCCGGGCAGTCGGATCTGCACGGCACGTGGGTTGTCGAACCGCGCGTCGGTGCCGAAGTCGGTCGAAAGCCGCTGCGCCAAGGGAGGAAGCCGAGGTACCCCCGAGGGCCCGTCATAGAACGCCGGCGTCCCGGTGATGACGAGGTAGAGCCCGGGGAAACGTCCGGCATCGATCTCGTCGATGAGCTGGCGCAGCGCGTTGAACGCCTTGTCGCGCACGTCTCCTCGCACTCGCTGGAGGGTCTCGACTTCGTCGAGCACAAGCACCAGCCCGGGGTGCCCGGCGTCGCGCAGCACCGTGAGCAGCCCCTGAACGAAACCCATGGCGCCGAAGTGGTCGAGCTCTCCCCGGATGCCGGCCGCGCGCTTAGCCGCGCCGGCGACCTGTGGTTGCCCGCCCATCCAGGCCGCCAGCCCATCAGCCGTGGCGCCATCTCCGCGTGCCACGGCGGCGCGGTATCCGCGCAGCGCTTGCGCGAAGACGGGCGTTTTCGAGCTCACCGTCGCCAGCCGGCTCTCGAGCAGCTGGTCGACGGCCGCCCCGACAGCCACTTCATCCGCCCAGGCCAGCGCGGGGTTGGCCTCCACAGCGTCCGTCTCGATGGTGAACAGCCACGAGTCAAGCACCGCACGGAAGGCGCTCGGCGGGATCGACGTCGTCCGCATCGACTCCGTGATTCGCCGGTACACCGACTCCAACCGATGCAGGGGAGTCTGCGTTTCGGAGATCTGCACCTCAGCAGTGGCGAACCCGCGACGCATCGCGCGTTCAGCCAGAAACCTCGTGAAGAAGGTCTTGCCCGCTCCGTACTCACCGCGCACGGCCTTGAAGACGGCACCGCCGTCCGCCACCGCGTCGAGCTCCGCATCGATCGCCCCGCCGAACCGGTCGAGACCCACGGCGAGCAAGTCGAGGCCGGACTCCGGGACCGTGCCACGGCGGAGCGCGTTGATTACATCGCGGCGGCGACGGCTGGAGACGTCCTGCACCATCAACGTACCTCGAACTGGTCGCTCAGCAGTCGCTCGTCGAGCAGCACAGTGCCTGTCTGCGGTTCGGAGCCGATCACGGCATAGCCCTCCACGTTGAGCAGCTGCTGCACCTGCGCGAGAGCCCCACGGAGCCGGGTCTCGTTGAGCCCCAGAGCGCGGGCGGCAAGCGCGAGCGGCAGTCTGCCGCCGTTGGCAGCAGCGAGCGTGTCAACGAGAGCGATCACTTGGTCGTCCTTGACGATGAGCCTGCCTGTCATCCGCCGCTGCGCCTTGTACACGCTGCTGGCTACTACGGCGGCACCCAGCGTTACGGACTCCGCCGGTGCGGCCGCAGGGGTGACCTCGTCGAAAAGGGTCGGACCGAGATCCTTGCCCTTGGCCACGAGTGGCAGATCCGGCACGGGGCTCGCCATGAGAACCGGAGCTGCGACGACCGCGCTCTCCTCCGTCAGCCACCACGCGGGCACCTGAGGCGGGAGCAGCTCGAGCCCCAGGGGATTGCTGTCCTCGTCCGGGAGAAGCACCGCGACAGGCACGACGACCTCTGCGGCGCTAGCGCCCCCGTGATAGCCGGCCTTGAGCGGCGCGTAACGAAGGCCCTCGTCCACCGCCAGGACGGCGCGGTGGTCCGGCGTCAGCACGCGCGGCCCGGCGACCTCCACCTCACCCTTTTCCACGACCCCGGTCACCGCGCGCGAACGCCCGCTCGTGATCTCGGCGTACGAACGCTGGGTCCCTTCTCGGCGCTCGACGACGTGCCCATGGTCGGCCGTGATGACAACAGTTCGACCCGCGCCTCGCGCGCGCGCTAGCAGCGATTCAAGGTGCTTGACAGCCTCGGCGTTCCACGTCGTCCCGGCGGGGTCGCTACGGTCGAGGGCATCGTCGATGGTGTTGAGCACGACGGTGACGAGCTTCGTCTCGGGGTCATCGAGCGCGGCCCCCACGTCCGCCCCCACTGACGCGCCCGCGGCGGTGCTGTCGACGGACTTCTTGTGGAATAGCACCGCCTTGAGCTTGCCAGCCTTCGACGTCAGCTCGATGTAGTTCTTCACCTCGACGGCCTGCTGGCCCTGGGCCAGCCGACCGCTGAGCATCGACGCACGGCTCATCTCCGTGAGAGACGGCAGCACCGCCAGCGCAGCCGCCCGCCGTTGCGCCGGGGTGCGAGGCAAGGCGGCCTCGACCCAGCCGAGCCGCTCGGTGGCGTCGGTGAGGATCTCGGTCGCGGTCGCGGCGCTCATCCCGTCCATGACGAGAAGAAACACCGGCGCCTTGGTGGCCATCGGGAGGACAACCTTGGGCAGGAGTCGCTCGAGGTACCAGATGGTGCCGGCGTCAGAGGCCTGACCGTCAACGTCAGCGCTGCCCGACTGGGCCGTGCTGTGAGCCAGCGCCGACGCGAACGAGCGTTCATCGGCCGAGCGCCGTRCCCGCGCAGCGTTGAGGACTGCCGCCAGACCAGCGGTCAGGTGGGGGTCGTCAACGCCGATGAAGGCGTCGTTGATCGCAGCATCGGCCCAGGCTGCGTCGTCCATGTAGGCGCGGGCGAGCGAGCCAAGGTCGGATGACGTGACCTGTGGGGTGCCGCGCAGCCAGCGAGTCAGGCGGACGGCCGCGTGAAAAGGCCGCAGCAGCGGGCCGCCCACCGTGCCGAGGCGGTGGGCCGTGACCCTCCCCCACGCCGACTCGATGTCGTCGCCTGCCGACGACGCGGGATCGGTCGACGACGCGCCGCGTCGGAGGGCGTCGGCCAACACCGTGAGTCGCGCGCGGAAGCCGCTGGGCAGCAGATCCGAATGGACGCTCAACGGCTCGGCCTGCACCTGGGTGACGATGGCGTCCGCCCTCTGGAGGACACGCTCGACGTGCGCCTGCCAACGCTGGTCGTGCACGAGGTCGGCCATGAGCGCCGTCGCCGCTCCCCCCAGAGCCCGGAGCGCCTGGACGGGCGGCACGAGACCGTTCCATCGGGGTTCCAACCGCACCAGAGCGAGCTGAGCCGCGTGCGCCGACTCGGGTGACGCGATGCGTTCGGACGTCAACACACTCAGCACGATGCCGAGCGGGACGATGTCGGCCATCTCGCCTTGGCGCAGCATGGCCCGCACCGGGGCCGCTGAGGCACCGGAACGGTCAGCGATCCAGTTGAGCGTCTCGTCGGCGAGTCTGTCGCCAAAGGACTCTCGCAGCTCGGCCACCGATGTGACTGCCGGGGGCCGCATGGACCACCGGAGCACTGCGAGGACGTCCGCGGTGTCGCCCTCGAGGTCCAGGTGGGCACGTGCCACGGACGCCAAGGCATGGGACCGCGTCAAGATGCCAGCGGGCGCCGCGGGCCATCCGGTCGGGGGTGTCGCGGCGAGCAGCGCGACGGCGAGGTCCTTGCTCTGCCCGAGGGTGAGAGCCGGGTCGATGCCGGTGGCGGCGAAGCGGTGCCGCACCGCCTCCCACGGGTCGGGGCTGCGCAGCCGCTGCCACACGAAGTGAGCGAGCACGCCGGCGCCGAGGTCGGCATCGTCGCGGTCGGTGACGACGACCATCCACTCGCCGTCGTGATGCTCACGGAGCACCTCTCGGACCGCGAGCGCCGACTCGGCAGGGCGAATCCGCACGGTGCGCGCATGGTGCTGCACGTCCGCGCTGACAGCTCGGTCCGGCGCACCACGCATACCGATGACGCCGGACGCGTAACCCTTTTCCCACGCTTCGTCGACGATCGCCAGCACCATCGACGTGCTGACGGGGGTCGCCGCAACACCAGCGGTCATTCGACCACCCGCCAGGTGACCTCGACGGGCTTGCCTGCGTGCTGCTCAAGGAAGGCGCTCAGCTCGTTGAGGACGTCGCTGTTGGAGGAGCTTGCGCCACGAGTCGCCTTGCCCGAGAGCCGCCCTCGCGGCTCAATTCGACGCGGATCCGGCTCCTCGTCATCGACGGGCGGGTTCACGAAACGCGTCAGCCAGTCGAAGATGCCGTCTTCAGCGGTCTTGAGGGCCTTGGCGACCGGCGTCACGATCTCGTCCTGCTCGAGCGCCGAGCGCAGATCGTTGATCACCCCGGCTGCCTGCATGGCCGCGTCACCCTCGCCCTGCATCGCAGCTGTCAACGGGTTGAGCCGCTTCCACTCGAAGCCATCGAGTGCGCGTGCCACATCGCCAGCGGAGGCGAGCGACTTGCCCGCAGCCGTCGCCGTGGCACCCCCGAGGTCGGCCGTGGCGAGGCGGCGCACCAGCTCGACCCCGCTCAAGTGCCTCAGCTGCTGCACGAGCGCTCCACCGGCACGCGCCGTGTCGAGCCGCGCGCCAGCGCTGACGCCGAGCCTGCTGTACGCCCCCTCGATGGCAGCGACGAGGCTCGGCGCCGCCGACGACAGCTCCTTGGCTGCCTCCGTGGCCTTCCGCTCGAAGTCGGCGACGGCTGGGGCCGTGAGGTGCGGGGCGCCGGCGATACCCAGCAGCCCCCCGGCGGCAGCCGTTGCCGCTGACCACTCGCCGGCGGTGGGCATCGGTTGGGTGCGCATCTCCATGCTCGGCGCGAGGGAGCCGGGCTCCGGCACTGTGGACAGCGGAGCGCCGTGCTGGAACCACGCTCGCTGGCGCAGCGCTGCCCACGTGATGATGACGAGGTCGCTCACCTCGGGCCGCAGCCCTTGAGCAGGCTTGACGTCGTCGATCCACGTGCGCAGCTCGGCGACCGATACGGGCTCGTGTGGGCCGACTCCCTTGTCCTGCTCTCGGCGGCCGAGAGCACGTTCGATCTCCTGACCCCAGGGGCTGAACCGTTCGTCACCGAGCAGGTAGTGCATTTCTGTGGCCGTGCCGACGCCGAGCGGACCTGCGATTCGCCGCACGGCGGCGGTGTCGCCCTGAAGCTCGACGCGCTTCTCCTTATCGGCCGCGGCTCGGGCGATGTGCGCGGCGACGACACGAAGGTCCTTGACCTTGACCTCCACGTCCCCCGGCTCGAAGGTGGGGTGGCCCGCGTAGGTCGCCTCGAACGCCTTCGAGAGCAGGTTGGTGAAGGCGATGCCCAGGGTCGCGCCGACGGGGTTGGATGGCGCGAACGAACGGTCGAGCGAGATGAGGGTGCGGTCGTGCGCGGGGTCGTCGACGAGAGTCCCCGGTCGCGGGGATGCGGCACCGTACGCCTGCTGGACGGCGTCCTCGAGGCTGCGGCGGATCGTGTTGCGTTGCGACTCGAGGATGCCCTTGGCGAGCGCCCGGTCGGCCTCGTTGAGGTGGTCGGCGTGGCTCTGYCAGCGGTCACCACTGCCCTCGAGGAGCCAGTTGAGGATGACGAGGCGACGCAGGTCGCGGATCTTCTCGTCCGACAGGAACCGTGGCAGCCAGACGATGGTGCGCGCCTGGAAGCCCTTGGTCTGCAAGTCGTCGATGCGCTGCAGGTCTTCGGACGGGGAGTGTCCGGCGTCGTCGAACGGATGATCGATGACGACTCTCCACGTGCCCGGCACGTCGCGGAAGTGGTCGTCGGAGAGCCAGCTCCGGTCGCGTACGTTGCCAAAGAGCACGTCGACCTTGCGGCGCGAGCCGCGCCAGACGATCTCGTGGCTGTACGCGCCCTGGATGTCCTGTTGCCCGAGCTGGACTCCTAGGGTGTCGCTGACGAGGTCCTTGATGAGCTCACGGCGCCGGCCCTCGTTGTCCTCGCCCTTGGCGCGCTCGACGATGGACTCGTAGTCCACCTCAGAGAGCTGCACACGGATCGTCGGGTTGGCACCGTCGCCGTCGAGGTGGATCTCGGGCACGTCACGGGCCCAGTTGCGCACCTTGGTGAGCACGAGCCTCGACTCTCCGCCCGGAAGCGGCGACACGATCGAGCCATGGTTCAGGGACGCGAGTCGGGCCGCGGTCAACGACTTGAGCGCAGGCACATTCGGCGCAACGGCGGAGAGCAGGAGCGTCTTCGCGAGGCGGTCGTCGGGGGCGAAGCCAGCCGGCACCTTCTCCGGCTCGTCCCGCAGGGTGCGCTCATCGATCGAGTGATTGCTGAGCAGGAGCGGGCGCAGCTTCTCGGTGTAGAGCTTGTTCGCCGAGCGGAAGAGGGCGGCAGCCTGAGGGTCGAGCGCCTGACCGGTCTGCCCCTGGACGATGAGATCGAAGGAGTCACCGACCGGGAGGATCTCGTCGATGGTCAGGGTGTCGCGCCGGTCGACGAGCATCTGCTGCATGACCTTGAGCGCGGTGCGCTCGCGCTGCATGACGCTGGCCAGCGAGCGCAGCGTCGACACGAGCGCCGGCGAGAAGGGATAGGTGAGGCGGAAGGCCTGCTCGTCGGCTCCCCGATGCCGCTCGTCAGTGTTGACGCCGTCGAGCAGCACGTCCCACACGTCGGGCCGGCGGTCGATGCCCTTGAACGCATCCTGCAGCTGGTGCTCAGCCTCGGCATCGCGCGGCCTCAGGAGTCGGCGATTGGCGACGAACGGGAGGTTGTCGTCGCCGAGGACGACGCGGCCGAAGCGCCCCTCCTGGTGGCGGAAGGCACGGTCGAGCGCCTCCTGCTCGGAGCCGCTTGCGCCGGAGTCGGCGAACCAGCGACGCAGGTCCATCTGCCGAGCGACAAAGGAGATGAGCGGGATGGCGCGGCCGCCGATCGATGACTCGACGAGCTTCGTCAGCTTCTGCGACTCGCGGCGGAAGAACTCGCGGTCCTGCACCGAGAAGGCGAGCCACAGCACGAGCTCGTCGAGGAAAAGGACGACTGCGTCGTAGCCGAGCCCCTTGGCATGGCTCGAGATGGCGGCGAGGCCGGTGTCGAGGTCGACGAACTCAGCCTGCTGGGTGTATGCCGTGAAGTACGTCTCGACGAGCGCCGAGACGAGCTGCTGGCGCAGCTCAGACGCCGGGGACGCCGCCCGCGCCTCGTCGTAACGCGCCGCGTCCCAGCTGCCCGACCCGAGGACGGCGGCCCACGGGTCGGCGCTCTCGTCACCGTCAGAGGCGCCGCCGTTCAAGCCCGCGAAGAAGGCGTCGTCGCCGAGGCGCTCGCGCATGCTCGAGGCGTCCTCGAGCAGCGCATCCGACTTGTGGATGGCTGGCAGGGGCGCGCCGGGGTGCAGCTCGCGGATCTGGCGGATGTAGCCCTCGAAGAGGGCCTGCTCCATCGTCTTGGCCCCGAGCAGGTGGAAGGCGAGTGGCAGGATCTTGCGCTCGTAGAGGGCGTGGTCGTGCTTTGCGATGACGGCCTGCAGCTCGGCCTTGGCGCGCGCCACAGGCTCGTGCCGGAGGAGGGCGTGCAGCACGGCCATGAAGTGCGACTTACCGGAGCCGAACGATCCGACGAGAAACGCACCACGACTCACCCCGGAGCCGACGGCCTCGGCGACGAGCCCGAGTGCGTCGTCGAAGGCCTGGGCTATCGCATCGGTGACGACGTAGTCGTCGATGGTTCGGCTCGCGGCCTCGGCGCCGACTGAGTCGGTGAGGCGGAGCACGTAGTCCTCGGCGCCGGCCCGCTCGGGGATGTCGATGACGTCGCGGAGAAAGGTGCTCACGATGGCTCCTGCGTAGTTCTCATGGGTGCGCTCACGTGGTCCGTGGCTTCCGCCCGCGGGTGGCAAGCGCGGGTCGCCAGGCCTTCAGCTCGTCGATGGTGCGGCCAACCTGGAGCGCGCGGGTGCGCAGCTCCTCCTCGAGGTAGTCGGCGAGGTTGATGCCGAACGTTGCGTCATCCTCGTCGTGCCACTGCCGCACCCACGGATGGAGCTCGGCGAGACCCGCCACGAGCGGGACGAGTCGCTCATCGGCCCAGCCCTCGGCCTCGCGCTCAGCGATGACGGCAGCGAGGGCAAGCGCCTGCTGGGCGTGGTCCCAGCCGGCCCAGCCGAGCAGCTCGGTCGAGTCCGTCTCGCGGCCCGCATCCGGGTAGAGGATGAAGCGCTCCTTGGGCACGTCAAGCTTGCCGCGGTGCTGCCACCACGCCGTCTTGCGGAAGTCCGCCGACGTGTACTTTGGCGGGACCGGGATCTCGCCAACATTTTCGCCCGCGTCCTCGCGGCGCTGGAGGTCCCAGGTGTGCTCCCACGCCTCGCGCCTGCGCAGACCAGAGTCCTTGAGCCGATAGGCCGCAAGGTAGGGCACGCTCTCGCCATCCAGCAGCGCGGCGAGCTGCTGCGTGACGGACTGGTCCTTGCGTCCAGACCACAGCTCGAGCACCGACACGAGATCGGCGTCGCGAGCGACAACATCGGCGAGCTGCGCGACCGAGCGGGTTGCGGGGCGCCCTTGGGCGTCGAACCAGAAGGAGCGGTCCTCGATCCGGTCGAGCAACCAACCTCGGAGGGCACGCTCGACCTGCTTCTCCCACGGCTCGGTCGCCCAGCGCCGCTTGTACTCCGGCTTCTCGAGCAGGCGGATGAACTTGTCGGAGGCGATGAGGTCGAGGCGCCGCTGCACGAGGTCGCGGTAGTCGGACGGCCAGCACGACGGGATCTCCGTGATCAGCTTCGCCGAATGCTCGGGGTGCGTGAACCAGGTGGTGTCCTCATGGCCGGAGGCTGACCTCCTAGCCAGTGAGATCTCGAAGGCTCGCTCGCCGACTTGCAGTTCCGGCCGGTCCTCACCTCGATATATCAGGTCATCGTCCACGAGGCCGTAAAGGGCGTAAACCTCCCAGTCCAACTCCTCCTGCATTGACACGACAGCGGCTCGTGTCGAGCGCCATTTCGAGAAGTCTTCCCGAGAACTCTCTCCGATTCCGGCGGCTTGCTCTAGTAGATGCCGTGGGCGAGCGGCGTCCATTTCCTTCGACAATGCAGCAATGGCCTTGGCACTCTCCACCGGAAGCCTTTTCGGAAGCGGATAATCAGCGAGCGTCGTGCCGGTGAAGTCATAGATGTGCGTCCAACTCTGTCCCGACGTGCCCCCGCCGTGCAGCGCCCCTGCCTTCTTGTGGCTGAGTTGCTTAAGCCAGAAGCACGTAAGCGAGGAATTCAATAGAGAGGACAGTGCGGATATCTCGTCGCCCGGCACCCCTGCTGCGAACTTGATTAGAGGCGCAGATTGCTTGTATGTCACGTCGCCACTGTCCACCACGAAGTGGTTGTGGGTCGCGACCGACGCAAAAACGATTGACGTGGGCGAGGCAGCTCCGTCCAGCGGAAGCTGATGCCATTGCCACCAAGCCCGACCTGCCTGTCGGTACGTGGCGCCCGAGAACGTGGCCCGAGCCCCAAGGGAGGTCCTGTAGGGCCACAGATACTGCCCCGCTCCGATCTCATCAGGAGTTAGCAACTTTCCATTCGCATAGGGAAAGACCGCAGACACTCGCGGTTCGATCAGCCAATCTCGGACATCCTCGCCGGAGACGTTGTCACGTATGTGTCGATCGTTTACTCCATAGCCCTGCAGGCATCTCGCCGGCGCCAAGGCCACGTCATCGAAGCCGGTAACGCCAAAGAAGCCTATTCTCAGCGCGCGCTCCCCCAGGGAAGTTGCCTTTGCACGCTCCATCGTGTCGAGTAGTTCAGGCGCGCCTCCGGCCGTCAGGCTCCATGGGTGCTTCGCTAGCGATAGTCGGGAGGCGTCGCCAACGGATATCCACTCACCTTCATAAGAGGCGTCCCCAACGTGTGTCACTAATGACGACCAAACCGGCGCCAGCTCGGGCCGGGCCGGTTTCGCCGTTTCACTCCGGACGCTGCGGACCACCTTCACTTCGGAACCGACTGGCGGCTGGTTTCGGCCCGTCATAATCACTGTCGGAGTTCCATGCCCAGGGATATAGGCGCCAGACGTGTCGACTACGAGACGCAAGTCCAACTTGGGCAGAAGCTCCTCGAGCATCTTGGATCCGAATTCGCGTTTCATGAAGGAGTTGCCAGTGATCTGACCGATCCAACCAGCTGGCTGATCACCGAATGACCTGCTTGCCAGCTGAAAAAAGCGCTCCATGAAGGGGACTGTCAGCGCGTACTTGCCCTTGCAGGTCGGGTACAGCTCGCGATAGGCAGCATTGAGCTTCTTGTCCTTGACGGTGATGTAGGGCGGGTTGCCGACGACGACGTCGTAGCGTCCAGGCTCGAGGATCTTGCGCAACAACGCGAGGTCCTCGGTGTCGTAGGCGAATCCGCTGAGGGCCGCGTCGACGTCGAAGCCGTCGAACTGCATCGAGAGCTGGTGACCGCCGTGAAGCAGCGAATCGCCGGCCGCGAGGTTCACGTGAAACGCTGGGGCGTCCTCGAGAGACGTTAATTCGCTCGCCTGTAGCGCGGCGACCATGAGCCGAAAGCGGGCGATGGCGACGGCGAAGGGGTTGAGGTCAACGCCGTGGATCGCGTCGAGCGCCTTCTGCACGCGTGCCTGGATCTCCAGACCGGGCGCGTGCCGGGCCCAGCGGTCGTTGAGGCGTGCGAAGGCCCCGAGGAGGAAGTGCCCGGATCCGCACGTCGGGTCGATGATCGTGAAGCCCTCGAGGGGCCGCTCGGCGAGCGCCGGCTCCATCGTCTGGTCGAGGATGAACTCCTCGACGAACTCCGGCGTCTGGAGCAGCGCGAACGTCTTCTTCGCATAGTCGGAGAGGTCCTGGTAGAGGTCGCCGAGGAAGCGCGTCGACAGCTCGGGATCGGTGAAGTCCCAGACGAGGTCTCCTGCTTCGGTGGTCTCTCTCCAGAAGCCGATGAGCTGCTTGACCGCCTGACCGGATGGCGACACCGTCCACAGCGGCGAGTGCGACTCGACGAGGTCACGCGTGCCCTTGACGGCGCGGAGGTGGTCGACGGCCTGGAGGAGCCACTCGCGGTCGGTGTGCTCGGGGTTGCGGCGGAAGTACTCGAGCTCGGCATCGAGCGCCTCCTGCCGTCGCTCGGCTGGTCCCGCGATCCATACCGGCTTGAGCAGGCGGTTGTCCTCGCAGAAGCGGACGAAGACCGACGTCAGCACCCACGCGACGGCGGCCTGGGTGACGCGGTCGTCGCGCCATGCCTGCCACGACATGCCCGTGCGCTCACGGGCGACCGCCGACTCGTGCAGCCGGCGCCACTCGTCGAGCACATCCGGCTGCTTGGTCTCCACGCGGTCGCGCAGGTCGTCCTCGAGGGACAGCACGACCTTCTTCAGCGCCGCGGTGAGGTCAGGCGATACAGCCACGTCTACTGCTCCTTCTGTGCGGCCGCGCCCACGGTGGCGGCGCTGTCGATCCAGTCGTTGTCGAGAGCCACGTACTGGCTCGGCGCCGCGAGCGGCACGGGCCGCCCGTCGAGCAACGGCCCGTGGTTGCTGGCGAGCTGGGGCACGACGAGCCACACGGCCTGCTGGCGCGAGGCTCCGAGGTCGGTCCACTTCGCGAGGAGGCCCATGTTGTCGTACCGCGCCAGGGGCGAGGCCTCGGTCAGCAGCACCGGCGCATCGCTGCCGGAGGTTTCCAGCGCCGAGTCGACGGCCTGCTCCACCTGGCTCCACGATCGCTTGACGAGCTCGTTGAGCCCGCGCCGGCCGCGGCTTGTCTCTGACTCGGCATCTGCAGCACGCACGAGCTCCCACGGAAGGCCGGTGCGCTCGGAGGCAGCCCGCAGCGCGTCGAGAAGGACGCCGGTGACGTCGACGACGCGAGCGGCATACTGCGCCTCGGCTGCCAAGACGAACTTCGTCAGCCTGTCGGCCCGGACTCCGAGGGCCAAGAACGAGCGACTGGCGATGGACCCCTCGAGACGAGCTCCGATGGCACCCGAGACACCAACAGGCGAGGTCGTGACCGACAGGCTCGTCGGCTGGCGTGACTCGAGGCCGGTCGTCGCTCCCAGCTTGGGCGAGCGGTAGATACCGAGGCGGTCGTCGTACACGAGACCAAGCCCGGCGTCCTGCACCAAGGCGTCGAGTGTCGGGCGTTGCGGYAGCTCTGGCACAGACGGGAAGCGGACGCTGACGCGGTCGCGAATCTCGACAGGACCGAGCTGGAGGCCACCGCCGAAGTCCTTGAACGTCAGCTCCAGGGCCGCGACCTGCGTGAGGCCCCTGTGGTGCAGCTCGCCCCCACCGGTGACGGCGCCGCTTGCTGACATGGCGGCCGCGAGCTGAGCCAGGCGCATGGGGTCGGTCAGAGGGTCGGGCAGGTCCCGGTGCTGACGCACGGCCGCGGCCAATTTGGCCCGTACCTGTGCGGCGGCGACGACCCCGCGGCGTGGGTCGTCGATGGCCTGGACGAGGTGCTCAGCCTGACCGCCAAGCACTTCGGCCACCTCGAAGAGGGCTTGGTCCTCGGCGAGGAGGGTCACCTTGCCGTCGCGACGGCGCAGCCACACGGAGTCGGCCGAGCCGCCGGCCCGGTTGAGAGCACGGCGCCGCTCGAGGGCGAAGCGCAGCAGGCCGAGCACGAGTCGCTCGTCGCGGTCGTCGGACGTGCTCAGCGCCCCGACGAAGGCCTCCGCGACTTCGCCCGGCGTGGCGACGCCACCAAGGATCGTCAGGCGCGTGCTTGCGGCGTCGGCGAGAAGGTCAAGGAGCCGGCGGGTGCGGTCGTCGGAGGCCCACGCTTCCTGCAGAGCGGAAAGGATCTGCGTGCCACGAGCGGTGGTTACGGGCTCAGGCAGGTGTGCCGCCAGCTGCGCGTGGGTGGCGAAGGCCTCGAGGTCGGTGCCGACGCCAAGGACGAGGCGCACCATGGCTCCACGGTTGGGGGCACGCTTGGACGCGACGGCGGAGAGGAAGAGGTCTGCAGCCTCCGCCGGGGTTGGCGGGCGGCCGTCGAGCTCGTCGCTCTCGCGAGCGTCGCCCAGGCGCTCGCGCCACTCCTTCATCCGCGCGCTGATCTGCAGACGTGTCGCGTTGGCGACGCCCTGCATCCGCGACAGGCGGACAGGGTCGACGGTGAGGAGCTCGCCGACGGTGGTGACGGCATACGGCTCGAGCGCGGACAGCGCGCGTGCGGTGAGACCGGACTCCGCGAGCGGAGTGCTCATCATCGCCGTACGCGCCAGCTCGTCGTTGGAAGCATCAGGCTCGGTGGTGGCGTCAGCCGCGAAGATCGACAGCCACGCCGACCGCATCGACTCGGCGGTGTCGTGTCGCCTGGCTGCGTCACGCGCGAGAGCGGTGCGGAAGAAGCCCACGAGAGCCTCGGCCAGCGCCGGGTCGAACATCTCCGGCGTGACCGTGGCCTCGTCCTGCACGGCGGCCGGGTTGGCGTCGCGGTCCCCGTAGACCGGGGTGGCGCCCGTCGCCATCTCGAAGAGGACGACCGCCGCGGCATACCGCTCTGCGGCGGAGTCGTAGCGGTCGCGAGCGCCGGTGAGGAACGGGTYTAGGTAGGGCGGCGTGCCCGCTGACGTGGCAGACGCCGCCGCGCGGGTGAGCGAGAAGTCGAAGAGCACGAGGTGCTTCGTGCGGTCACCACGGTTCTCACGGACGCCGAGGTTCGAGGGCTTGATATCGCGGTGGTCGACGCCAGCCTTGTCGAGCACGACCATGCCGTCGAGGAGGTCGACGCCGAAACGCTCGAGGAGGTCGAGCGAGAGACGGGACCGGGTGCGGAGCACCTCGGTCAGGGTCTCGGCTCCGGCGTTCTCCAGCAGCAGCGCCGGGCGCCCGCCGACGACGATCGGCCCTTCGATGACCTTGACGACGCGGGGGTTGTCGAGGCTGCGCAGCACCTCGGCCTCGTCGGTGAGCCGCGACGCTGCCTCGTCGTTGAGGGCCACCTTGAGGACCCGTTGGGCCTCGCTGCCGCTGGCATGGCGGTCGATGACGAGCAAGCCCACCGCGGTGGAGCCCTGGCCGAGCCGGCGGACCAGCTCGAAGCGTCCGTCGAGCACAGCGCCGGAATGGGCCTCGAGCGGGTCCTCCTGGGCGAGGTCGCTGGCGGTCTCGCGCTCGGCCTTGGACAGCTGAGTGAGCACCGTGCTGACGTCCGGGGTGCGCTGGCTCGGCGACGGGTGGGTCGCCTTGAGCACGAGGGAGCGCAGGTCGGAGGAGATCTGCGGCAGCTCGACGCTGAGGTCAAGTCCCTGCTGAGCCTGCAGCCGCGAGATGAGCGCGCTCGCGCTCGGCGCCGGTGCGGTTCCCGTGAGCAGGTAGAAGGCGACGGCACCCAGCCCGAAGACGTCGAGGCGCACGCGGTCGGCTGCGGCGTTCCATACGCCCTCGGGTGCCTGGAACGACGCATCGATCCGGCCGTCCGCGTCAGGGGTGTCGGGGGCGGACGACGCACTCGTCGCGTCGCTCCTACGCGTGGGTGCGTGGATGCCGAAGAGGGACGTGACGCCAGGGACGGACGAGCGCGTCAACCCGTCGGCCGCGACGGTGCCGGCACCTTGCCAGTCGCCGAGGCGCACCTTCACGTCGTGCGTCGTGCCCGGGACCTCGCGCACCCACACCGCCTTCGGGGAGAGCCCGCGGTGCACGACCTTGTTGCTGTGGGCGTACTGCAGTGCCTCGCCGATCTGGCGCACCATCGACAGCTGCGTCTCAAGCGGGACGCCGTTCTCCTGCCCGGCCATCCAGAGGTCGAGCCGCTCCCACTCGGGTGCGTAGGGGTAGACGAGACCGACGCCGAGCTCGGACTCCACGAGGTCTCTTGGCTGCAGGATGCCGTCGTGGTGCAGGCGGCCCATGAGCCGGAACTCGTGCTCCGCGATGCGTCGCACATCTGCGCGCGCCGTAGTGGTGGCGCTCGGTGCCAGCACCTGGAAACGGATGCGAGCGCGGTCCTGCTGGACGACCTTGTGGGTGGCGAGCCAGTCCTGCCAGCCATCGCCTGAGTCGATCGACTCGTCCTCGATGACCCACGACCCAGCCTCACGCTGGCGCCGCTGGACGAGCCCGATCCTCGACATGAGATTCGTGAGGAGGCGCTCCTGCTGGAGGGTGATCGACCGCTTCCCGGCCGGCTCAAGCACGAGCTCGGAGATGCCCCAGAGGTTCGACTTTTCCTCGGCGCCGTCGAGCCCGTAGAGGCCCATCGCCGCCGCATCGCTGAGCTTGCTCGTGAACTGCGGGTGGTGGAGGAAGACCGACTCCTGGACGAAGGGGAGGAGATCGCGCTCGTCGGGGATGTTGGCCTTGGTCTCCTGCGCCCACGCGCGCAGCTCGTCGCGCAGCTTTGTCGCGAAGTACTGCGCCTTGCGGCGGGCCAGCTTGAGCGGGGAGTCCTCGGGACGCTTGCCGTCGCGGAGCCAGCGGTGGTCGTCGCCCCGTAGCACGCCGGAGTAGTACTTGAGCTCGATGAGGTGGAGGCGGCCCCGGCCGAGAAGCAGCAGGTCGACCTCGTGCCAGCGTCCGTGGTTGTCGCGGAACTCGAAGTTCGACCAGGCTCGGAAGGGCGTCTCGTCGGGCATGATGGCACGGACGAGCGCAAGGCCCTCGGCCTCGTGCGTGAACTGCGACGGGGACACCTCGACCCAGCGGTCATCCCCTGCCTGCACCACTGCGCTCCCTCACCTTCAGCCCTGCCCGGCCGCCGTTGGTCCGGCCGACCCCAAGAACGGTAAACCTACCGCCCCGATGCTTGGGATCCGGCAATTTGACCCGACTCGTCGCGCTCATTCACCGGATCACATTTCGGATATGTCTGGCGGCTTCGTGAACAGTGTCGCCGAAGGTGCATAAGGTTCGGCATTGACAGGGGTCGTCGTCGTGACTGCTGCCCCTCAGCACCTTCGCCTCGCTGGCCAGTTTGATGGCCTGCGGGTCGATGAAGTCCCGCAGGAGCACCTCTCACATGATCTACAACGCCGGCCTCACCGATCTCCCCGAGCGCGCCGCCCGCCTGTTCCAGTTCCTCGCGCAGGCCCAGGCCATGCGCTCGCGTCCCGTGCGCGACATCGACGACTACAAGCGCTCGGGTGCGGGTGGTCAGGTGCACTGGGTGGTGAAGGCCCCCGAGCACGCCGCGGTGAGGAGCGCGTTCCGCGACGTCGAGCCCACCGACGGGTTCCTGCTGTCGGTCGACCGGCTCATTCGCCAGGCTCCTCCCGAGGTGCCGCCGGAGATCGTGCCCTGGATCAAAGGCGACCCCGATAAAGCGAGCGTCGTCCCAGCCCTGCTCGAGCGCCGCAGGAGGGGCAAGCGGTTTGACTTCTCCACCCAGCAGGACGTCGAGGAGTTTGACCAGCTCAGCGACCATCCCGAGATCACCGCAGCCTTCGAGCGGTGGATGTCGCGGTGGCGCCCGTGGGCCGAGCGGGAGAAGGTCGACGCCCCCGTGCGCGACTACTACGCCGCGCTCTACGAGACCTTCCTCCAGGCCGAATCCCGAAACGACGAGTTCGAGCTCGTGCTCGGTGTCGGGCTCCTCTCGTGGAACCCGGGAGACCTGCACCCCACGGTGCGCCGCCACGTGTTCACATGTCCGGTCGTTGCGACGATGGACAACCGCACCGGCCGCCTTACTTTCAAGTGCGACGCCCCCACGGTCGGGCTCAGCGCCGAGCTGGAGATGCTCGAGGCGTCTCTGCTTCCGCGCGCCAGTCTGGTGCAGGAGACCCGGTCCGCAGGCGAGAGCTACGACGCCCACCCCTTCGATGCCGACGCGCTCAAGGCCCTCGCTCTCAGCGTTGTCAACAGCCTCGGCTCGCAGGGCACGTACAACGCGGAGGTCACCGCCGCACCCGGCGCCAACCCGACGATCAGTCGCGACCCCGCCCTCATCCTTCGCCTCCGGACCAACGCCGGGCTCGTCCGAATGTTCAACGACATCGCGGGCCACATCGAGACGAGCGGCATGGTGCCCGCGGGCCTGCGCACCCTCGTCGACCCCGACCAGCCGCCGCAGGCACTCACCGACCCCGAGCCTGGGGCGCTCCAGGTCGTCGACGGCGAGACGTTCTCGCCGCTCCCGCTCAACACTGTGCAGCGCGAGATCATCAACCGCGTCGACACCCATGCACAGACGCTCGTCAAGGGCCCGCCCGGCACCGGAAAGACGCACACCGCCGCCGCGCTCCTGTCGCACCTGCTCGCCCAGGGCAAGCGCGTCCTCGTCACGGCGCACACCGATCGCGCCCTCGAGGAGGTCCGCGGCAAGCTCCCCAAGGGCATCCAGGCCCTCGCCGTTTCGGTCATCGGTGCATCCCGCGCCGAGCTGACCGAGCTGAAGACCGCGGTCGAGACGATCGCGCACCGAGCGCAGAACTTCAACGCCACGGCGAACAACGACGAGATCGACCGTCTGCTCGGACGCCTCGACGACCTCGGTGCGCGGCGTAGCGACCTCACCTCGTCATTGGTCCGCGCACGCGAGGCCGAAGCGGTGCAGCGCAGCCACAGCACCTATGACGGCACCCTCTCGACGATCGCTCAACAGCTGACCGCTGAGCAACCGCGGTTCGAGTGGATCGCCGCGACCATGCCAGCACTGCCCGGAAAGGTTGCGCCACTCACCGACACCGAGGCCCTCCGCTGGCTCGCGCTCCTGCGTGACTCGACGCTCGACGAGGACGCGCCCGAGAGCCGCATGCGCCTCGTCGACCTCGAGCAGGTCCCCACGCCCGAGAGCTTCTTGGCCCTCGTGGACCAACAGCGCTCTGCGGGCGACGTGCGTTCCGCGCACTCGGAGCTGCTCTCCCTCGAGGCCGCACGCGCAGTCGAGGCGATGCCGTCGGCCGAGCGGCACGACCTGCAGGCGCGCATGCGCCGGGTCATCCAGATGATCGAGCGGCTCGAGCAGTCTCGCGAGGAGTGGGTTCGTGACGCCCTCAGTGACATCCGGGCTGGCGCTCCCCAAGTGTGGGACAACCGTGCCACGCACGTGCGTGCACTGCTAGAGCGGCTCGACACACTCACCGCGCGACTCCCGCTCGGCACCGATATTTCCTACACCGGTGACCTCGGCACGCTCACGGCCCTCGCCGAGCACCTCACGGCGTTCCTGTCGGGCGGCGGCGCGATCAAGACCAACCCCGACGGCACCGCGAAGATGGGCCTGCTCACGCCCGGCGCGGTCAAGCAGTCACGTGCGCTCTTCGAGTCCGTCCGGGTCAACCGCCGCCAGCCGACCACGACTGATGCGCTCGACGCGTTCCTCGCGCACGTTGAGGCCGAGAGCATCCTCGGGCAGCTCGACCGCGCGTGGCCGGCGGCCGTCCAGATCCCCGAAGAAGACACGATCGGCGAGCGGGCCGCGTGGCACGAGACGCAGGTGAGCCGCCTCGCGCTGGTCCTTGAGCTCGGTGCAACGCTCATGGCCGAGGAGGAGTCACTCGCGAGCGTCGGACTAGCCCGGCCCGACTGGACCGACGTGCAGCAGGTGCTCGACTACGCCCGCCTCGTCGACGCCGCGGCCGCCGACGAGGCCTGGCGGAGCGCGACCAAGCCGATCGAGGCGCTCACCACGATGCTCGGCACCATCGCCGCTTGGCCCGACGCCGCGCCCTGTGTGCGCGAGCTTCGTGGCGCCGTCGTCGACACCGACCACGAGGCCTACGCCGCGGCGCGACGCCGGATCCACCGCCTTCACGAGGTCTCAGCGCAGCTACGTGAGCGCGAGTCGCTGGGCCAGCGGATGCACCTGTCTGCCGGGGTGCTGGCGAATTCAGTGGAGAGTGACGCCGCCGACGCTGCCTGGCCCGACCGGCTGACGTCACTGACCGCGGCGTGGAACTGGGCGACCACCCGGTCGTGGCTCGTGGCTCAGGACAGTACCGACGTCAACGACGTGCAGGCGCAACTCACTGCGCTCGAGTCGGAGATCCACAACTGCGTAGCAGCGGTGGCACAGCACCGGGCCTGGGGCCACGCCGTGAGCCCCTCGCGCCTGCCTGCGTCGGCGCGCGCCGAGCTCGTGCACTACTCCCAGTTGGTCAAGAAGCTGGGCAAGGGCACCGGAAAGAACGCGGCGCTCGTCCAGGCGGACATCCGACGGTCGATGGACCGCTGCCGCTCGTCCGTGCCGGTGTGGATCATGCCGATCTACCGCGTTGCGGAGCAGCTGCCTGCCGAGGAGGACATGTTCGATGTCGTACTCGTCGACGAGGCATCCCAGGCGGGACATGAGGCGACCTTCCTGCAGTACCTCACCAAGAAGATTGTCGTCGTCGGAGACGACATGCAGGTGTCCCCAACGGCTGTCGGCGTCGACACCGACAGCCTCATCAAGCTGGCCGACCAGTACATCCCCGACCATCCACACAAGGGCACGTGGGCCGATCCGAAGCAGTCCTTCTTCAACGAGGCCGTCAAGCGGTACGGTGGTCAACTGACGCTCGTGGAGCACCGCCGGTGCGTGCCCGAGATCATCGAATTCTCGAATGCGGTCGCCTACCGGCCGAACAACGTGGAGCTGATCCCGGTCCGTCAGTACGGCGCGCGGCGTCTCGACCCCATCAAGGTCGTCCATCTTGCAGATGGACAAGAGCACGGCGCCAGCAACAAGACCAACCCAGTTGAGGCCCGAGCCATCGTCGACCAGATCAAGGCACTCCTCGAGGACCCGCGCTACGACGGGCTCACCTTCGGAGTCATCTCCTTGGTCGGGGCCGCGCAGGCCAAGCACATCTTCAAGCTGCTGCTCGCCGAGATCCCCGCCGAGGAGTGGAGCGCTCGCGATATCCGGGTCGGAGACGCCGCCGACTTCCAAGGCTCCGAGCGCGACGTGATGCTCCTGTCCATGGTGTCCTCGGCGGGCGAGGATATCCGTCTCGGCGCGCTCAACACCGAGATGTACCTCCAGCGCTTCAACGTTGCCGTGTCACGCGCCAAGGACCAGCTGTGGCTGTTTCACTCGCTGACGCAGAACGACCTCAAACTGAAGGATGACCTGCGCTACCAGCTGCTGGAGTACTGCTACTCGGTGGTGAACCGAGCTCCCGAGCTCGACTCCCAGCCGTCAGAGGTCGCGTCGGAGAGCCTTCTGGAGGCAAGCTTCGAGAACCTCTTCCAGCAGCGGGTCCACAACCGGATCGTCGAGCGCGGCTACACCGTCGTGCCCAGCTACGCCTCGACCGAGGGTCTCCTGGACCTCGTTGTCGTGGGCGCCTCAGGGCGGCTCGCCATCGAGTGCCAAGGCGACACGTGGGGCGGCGAGAGCTCGTACTCGGCCGAGCTCGCGCGCCAGCGGGAGCTCCAGCGATGCGGGTGGCACTTCTTCCGCGTTCGCGAGTCGGCCTTCTACCTCGACAGCGAAGCCGCGCTCAGCGGACTGTGGCCACTCCTCGACGAGCTCGGCATCCTGCCGTTCGACGAGTCAGCCGAGGCGGCAGCTGAGGCGGGCGACGCCATAGGTGGCGCTGCAGTCGCCGCCGCCGGCGATGACTCACCCACCGCCGAAGGGAGCGATGAACCAGACGCCGATGCCGATGACTCATACGCTGCCTCTGCGGGGGTGCCTCACGACGATTCAGTCACCGTGTCGCTCATGGCACCGGACGCTGGAGCTCCCGCCCACGACTGGAGCCTGTTCGACGACACCGATGGCGACGCCGACGAGGACGAACCTGAGCTAGGCGAGGTTCTCGCCTATACCCCGTTCCGGGGCACCGTTCCAAAGCTCACGGGCAGCTCGCTGCAGGCCATCCACGAAGGTCTCATCGACATCATCCGGGTGGAGGGCCCAGTCACCGGCGACCGCCTCCAGGCGGCCTATGCCGAGGCAGGGTTGCTCGGTCGGCCCGGCAAGCAGGTCGCCCAGCTGCTGAACCAGGCTATCTCCCGTGCAGTCCAGAGCAAGGAACTGGTGGAGGACGATCCCCTCTCCGCTGGGGGCGTCAAGCGCAAGACCTACCGTCTGCCCAAACAGCCGCTGGTCCGGCTCCGGCACCTCGGCCCTCGCTCGTACGATCAAGTTCCGCCCCGCGAGCTAGCCGAGCTGCTTCGGGTCGCGGACAGCCGGTTCGAGTGGGACACGCAGGGAGAGCTCTACCGCAATGCCGTCCGCCTGCTCGACCGGCGGTCTTTGACGGACGAGGCACGGTACTGCTTCGACCGGGTCCGCGACCTGGCCTTCGGTGCGCCCGCAGCGGAACAAGCCGACGTGCATGGAGACGTGCCTAACGGCGGCCCAGTCGCCCTTACTCCAGTCGCTGTCACCGTGTCGGACGTAGATCAGGCGCCCGACGCCACAGGAGGTCAGTCCACCGCGAGTCGGCCCGCTACCTGGCGTCGCTACGGTCGCGACCCGGAGGAGTGGGTGACGCTCGTCGACGAGACGCTGAGGCTTCTCCGCGCGACGGCACGCGAGCGTGGAGCGCTGACCTATACGGAACTCAACACTCGCCTTACCGAGGAAACCGGCCTTCGGACATTCGACCTGCGGACTGACATAGGACGTCACGCCATTGGGAGCCTTCTCGAGGATGTGACGCGCCTGGACTACCCGAAGTCGGGAGTCATGCTGTCGGCACTTGTGACGTTGAAGGGGCGGGCCGACGTTGGTCACGGCTTCTACAGCCTCGCCCAAGAGCTGGGCCTCCTTTGTGCGAAGGCCAGCCCTGAGGACAAGGAAGCATTCTGGGTGGGTCAAGTTTCGCAGAGTCACCAGCTCGTCGACATTTAGCCAATGGGTCTGGCTGCCTCTCGGCAGCCAGACCCCGCGCCATGTTGGCCTAACGTCAGGGGGGATACGTGACCACGCACTGGGTCTATCTGGTCAACGACAGGTACGAGAGCTGGGGTTACTTTGATCCCGACGGAAGCCGGCTGGCCGTCATTGACTTCTTTATGGGTACTCATGCGGCACACACCTCGAGCAGCGATCATGTCTGGACTTTGAGCCGGCGACTGAAGGAGTTTCACGCCGGTGACGTGATCTGGGCACGAGCCACCTTGCCGCTTGCGGCATTCGTCGGATGCGGCACCGTGACGTCAGAGCCAGAGGAGGCCGAGGACGGCGACGGGTGGACCTTCCATGTCGAATGGGACGATTTCCTGTGCAGACATATGGCTGCTGACCCGATCACCGGGATTCTCGAGAAGCACACACAGGGTGTGCGGAAACTGACTCCGTCAGAACTCTCAAACCTCCTGGCCGCCGTCGGCGCGGACCATTCGTTCTCACCGCAAACCGACGGCACAGCACCCCACGATGTGACACGCCGAGTGGAAAGCGTGATCGCGCGGCAGGGGCAGCCCCTGTTCCGATCTCGCCTCATGGGTGCTTACGGTGGTCGGTGCGCTTTCACCGGAACGACGGTGAAAGAAGTCCTACAAGCAGCGCACATTCACGAGTACGCCAACTCTGGCAACAACTCCGTGCGCAACGGCCTGCTTCTTCGCGGCGACGTTCACGACCTCTTTGACAAAGGGCTCATGTGGGTGACGGAGGCCATGCGCGTTGGCGTCTCCTCACAGCTCGCGGGCACCGAGTACGAGGCATTCAAGGGGCGAAAGGTCCGACTCCCTAAGGACCCGTCGGACCACCCAGACACGGGCCTACTGGCCCGACACCGCACTATCGCTCGCCTTTGAGTTGCGCTCTCTCGGGCGGCCATCAGGCGAACACGCGAGCGAGCACCTCTTCATCTCGCGGGTTGTCGAACGACCGTGGCGTCTGGAGCATCACCTTCTTGCTCATCCGCTCTTGGAGCTCACCCCACTTCGGCTGGCCCATAGGGCGTTCCGAAAGCACCGTGAACTCAACGCTTGCCCGGTAGTTCCGCAGACCACCATCTAGCCACGGAGTGCGCCACCCGCCGTTGATCGCGAATGCCGACGCCGTAGCGCGGCACTTCGACACCATCGATCCACCGGCCTGCCAGAAGTAGACGGTGTCGCCATGTTGGATGGGAAAGGACTTCGTCATATCCCAGAAGCCGTGCCGCTTGGCTATCGCCCAATGCTGCGGGTGACCCTTGTCGATGGTGATGATCCAGCTCGTCATGGGGTGCGTTCGCGCTTTCGTGAGGCTTGGCGGTGCGGCCTTCTGCCTTGAGGTTCCGCGGGAAAAAGCCTAGTGGAGATGCGTCTCGTAAGACGTCTAAGTTGAGCCCTCGCGGAGATGCTCACTTCATCGTGCGGAGCCACTCCATGAACATGTCGATCTCTTCGCCGAGCGGACCCAGCCTGCCAGTATCGACATTGCTCATCGCGCCTACAGCCTCGAACCACCCTTCGTGGGCCGCGACTGCCGCGCAGTGATGGAGGTCGACCTCCTGCGCATGATGAATTGCCTGGACGACGTCGCCCCTAGACGCTGCATAAACAGCCTCCCAAGCCACATCCTTGAGTTCGTCGAGATGATGCCGAAGGAGCCGAGACTGCTCCGCGATGTCCTCATCAATCTCGTCCGCAAGCGTTGAGTCGTCGCCAGACTCGTCAGCTGTCGCGAGCACCACCCGCGTGCCGGAGGGGTCAACACCCTCCTCGTCCTTTGTCGCAGCCGGGCCTGCCGATCCCTGAAGATCATTCAAGTCGATCTCATCGTCGAGCTCGACGTCGATGTCCGCCACGCGACATGCGATCGCATAAGGGAGGCAGTACCGTGCAATGTTTCTCGCTTCCGCCTTGACGTCCACCATGTGCTCAGCGATTGCCTCATGGCGGTACTCGGCCAAAAGGTCGTCGATCTCGAATCGAGCGCTGTCAATGGTCGAGGGCGCGTCCCAGAGCAACTCCCGGAGAGACTCCTGGGCTTCAGTGACACGACTCGCCATCGGATCCGAGTCCTCCACGATGTCAGCCAGACTCGCGAGTTTGTCGAGCGCGGAGTTGAACTGATCGCGCCACTGGTTTTTTGTAGACGGAAGGTCGGCGTTCATATCACGACCTTGCATGCCAAGGCTGCTGAGTCAGCATCTTCGAACATGCGTGACGCAATGCCATCACAGTCGGTCGATCCACGTATCTCCGTCGCGGTCATCCCAGCTCGAGGTTGTGCCCTCGCTGCCGCCGACGCTCAGGTCTTCAAGCACAGTCGTTGCTTCGGCGACAGTCAGCTCACGAAGAGTTGCGACCGCGTGCCCGACAACCGCCTCAACAGCGCCTTGCCGCTCCTGCATCGAGATGAGGCCGCGCTTGTCGAGGGCAGCCCTCAGCAGATCGACACGCCAATGAGGCAGTCCGGACGTCGGCGGTTGAGCCTGGTCGTTGCCCACTTCATCATCGGGCAGGTCTCCAAACAGCGACTCTTGATCTGGCACGCCCAGATCGTAGCCACAGTGGCACTCTCGGCGCTGGAGCGGCATCCCTGCCCCCTGAATCTCGGCTTCTGGTGAGCCACAACTCGTGGCCAAGCCGGGACAACTACTTCGCCCCATCGGATCGCACGCACGTCGACAATGCACCGCGCCTCACGGCCCGGCTGCACTGAACACTCTGAGCAGCAAAGCTGCTGTTAACTGGTCGTGCGTAAGAGATATGTGCGGCGTGAGGAGTCCAGGTGACGGTGTGGGTGGTGCGAGCAGGTGAGAACCTCAGCAGTCTGCCGCTGTTCGTCGAACACGACGTCATTGCGATCGGCTGGCCGGAGCTACCTCAATCACCCATCGGTTTGACCCGACCTCAGCTGACAGGATTGATCACTTCCACGTACACCGACTCCAGCGCTGCCACGGTGAGCAACTACTCGGGCCAAGTGTGGCACTTCGTCAACACCATCGCCCCCGGCGACCTCGTCGTCGTACCGCTCGAGGGCTCGGCCACCTTCCGCATCGCTCAAGTTCTCGGGCAAGCAGAGTCACGCCCGGAGCTCCCAATATTCTGCGCTGCCCGCAGGGTGGAGTGGCTCGCCGAATCGGTACCGGCGAGTTCTCTCGCACAGGATCTGCGTAACGCGCTTAGCGCGATCATGACGGTCTTCCGTCCGAGGGCGCACGCTGCTGAACTTCGCCTACGGCAGGTACTGGAGACAGGGACGGACCCCGGTGACGACAGCGTGGGCGAGGACCGCTCCGGCGCTTGGGTTTTCCAGGCTGACCCGAAACGGCACGACCTCATGGCCTCCCTCGAGAGCGGCCCCGCTGAGACTTGGGCCGTCAACCAACATCGACACGCTATTCAGCCAGGGGACCGAGTCTGGTTCCGCATCACCGGATCGAGCGCAGGGATCTACGCGGTCGGTACGGTCAGTTCACTTCCGCGGGAAGAAGCCAGCGAGTTCGGGGATTGGCGCCTCGATGTGCAGATTCACTCGAAGGTGACGCCACCACTCCTGCGAAAGGAGTCGGACGCGGATCCCCTACTCGGCACAGTTTCGGCGCTGCGGGGACTGATGGGAACCAATCTCGCGCTTACCGCAGACGCGGATGCCCGGCTCGAGGAAATCACGGCGGATCGCCTCGTTCCCGTGAACGACGTCGCCGAGGAGCCTGCAGCACGCGCCCTCGAGCGCAAGATCAACCTGGACGCGGCGCGTCTGAACGAACTGGTGGAAGCTGACCTGCTTGCTCAACTGCAGGTACTGACGCCAGCAGAGTTTGAGCAGCTCTGCGCTGTCTACCTGCAGGTGCTCGGCTGTGAGGACGCCGTTGTCATTGGCGCCGCAACCGCGGGCTCCCTGGGGGACGGCGGCATCGACGTGACGGGAACCCTGAGCCTCCCTGGGCTGCCGCCGGTACAGCTCGCGGTACAAGCGAAAAGAGTCTCTGGAGGCGTCGGTCCCAGCGTCGTGACGCAACTCCGAGGAAGCGTCGGACCAGGCGCGCAGCCGATGGTGATCACAACGGGGCGCTTTACCAAGGCTGCGCGCGAGGAGGCCACCCGACCAGACCGACCGCCCGTCCGTCTCGTGGATGGGTTGGAACTCGCACACGTGTTGGCAACAAACGGCGTCGGGGTGAAGCCAACGTCGTTGACGCTCACCAGGCTGGACCTCTCAGAACTTCGATCCAGGCTGTCGTAATCCGAGAGTTGAGACTCGACCTGACACTTGCGGCCCCCCATGGGTCGAGTGCGAAAAGCTCCCGGCGGCGCTCAGGCTTGAAGCACCAAGCGATCGCCTTGCCATGAGACGGCGTAGGGGTCGGTGATCTCGCCGACGAACGCGCCGTCACGGTCGTGCACGAACGCGAGGAGCTTCGTGTCCCCCGAGTCGCGCTCGGTGACGAACTTGCCGACGTAGAGCGACGGGTCATCGATCACCTGGGCGCGGGCGATGTCGTAGGGCCCGAGCGGCGACTTCGCGTCGGCGATCCACACGCCGCCGGTCACACCCTCGGCCCGAGCCGCCTCCGGCATGTCGCCGACCATGCAGTTGAAGAGCAGCACCTGACGGCCGTCGACGACGAAGGGCTGCAGCACCTCGAGCTGACCGAAGCCCTGGCCCGGCTCAGACAGCGGCTCCCGCAGCTCCCAGGTCTCCAGGTCGGCCGACCACGCATGCCCGACCACGCCGCGGTCCACCGTGTCGCCGTGGTTGGCGCGCGCCGTGATGAGCATGTGCCACCCGTCCCCGTCCGGGTCGGCGAACACCCACGGGTCGCGGAAGGCCTCGTCGTGCCAGTGCCCGTCGGAGAACTTCTCGTACCACCGCGGGTCCGCCGACAGCACCGGCCCCGGCGCCTTGTCCCACACGTAGAGGTCGGTCGACACGGCATAGCCGATGGACTGCACGTTGGCCCCGGACGAGTTCAGCGACGACCCCGTGTAGAACATGAACCACCGCCCGTCCGGGTGCCGCACGACCGATCCCGTCCACGTCGCGAGGTCGTCGAAGGCCGGCGCGTCCGAGCGCACGAGCGCATCCGTGACCCGTTCCCACGACACGAGGTCGGACGACACCGCGTGACCGACCGACGCCCGGTAGTGCCGGGCATGGGGGTCGCGCAACGCACGCGACGCGTAGAGGAAGAACAGGTGGTACTGCTCGCCGTCGTCGACGGTCCAGAAGTCCCACACCCACGCCTCGGGAAGCTTGAACACGACTCAGCCTTTCACGCCGGACGAGGCGATGGAGTTGATGAACGATCGCTGGAAGGCGATGAAGAGGATCAGCACGGGCGCGGTGATCATCGTCGCGTACGCCATGATCTGCCCCCACGAGGTGTTGAGCTGCTTGAAGTAGTCGATGCCGACCATGACGGGCCGCAGCTCCTCGGTCTGCACCGCCATGAGGGGCCAGAGGTACTGGTTCCACATCGGCAGGAAGGTGAGGATCGCGACGGTCGCGACGGCCGGCCCCGAGAGGGGCATGACGATGCTCCGGTAGATGCGGAACCACCCCGCCCCGTCGACCTTCGCCGCCTCGTCGAGCTCCTTCGGGATGGAGTCGAAGTACTGGTAGAAGAGGAAGATCGAGAAGGCGTTGGCGATGAACGGGATGATCTGCACCTGGTAGGTGTCCAGCCAGCCCTGGCTGAACCCGTCGGGCCCGAGGAAGGGCAGCTGGTTGGACCACCACAGCAGCGGCAGCGCCAGCGTCTCGAACGGGACGATGAGCGTCGCGAGGATGATCCCGAGCACGATGCCGCCGCCCTTGAACCCGATCCGGGCCAGGGCGAAGGCGGCCATCGAGTTGACGACGATGCCGAGCACGACGGTGACCACGGTGATGAGGACAGAGTTCATCATGAACTGCGCGAACGGAACTCGGCCGAAGACGCCGGTGTAGTTGTCGGTCGAGATGTCGCCGGTGGGCAGGAACGCCTTGATGCTGCCGAGGTCGTCGAAGATCTGCAGGTCCGGTTTGAAGCTGGACACGACCATGAAGAGCAGCGGCAGCCCGAAGACGAGGCAGAGCACGATCCGCATCAGCAGCCCGAGGCCCTGCCGGGCCGGGTGCGGTCGCTCCCCGCCCCGGTGGTGCTCGGGGACGGCGGTCTCGGCGACGTGGGCGAGGGTCCCCGTGGTCTCGGTCCCGGTGGTGGTTGCGGCGCTCATCGGACGACGTCCTTGTCTCGGGTGATGTAGCGGTTGAGCAGGGTGACGGCGAGCACGAGGACGAAGAAGGCGAGTGAGATCGCCGACGCGTAGCCGGTCTGTTGCTGCTGGAAGCCGGCGCGGACCGCCATGAGCACCAGGGTCGAGGTCGAGTCGAGCGGGCCGCCCTGGGTCATGATGTTGACCTGGGTGAAGAGCGCGAACGCCGAGATCGTGATGGTGATGAGGATGAAGGTCCGCGTCGCCCGCAGGCCCGGCCACGTGACGTAGCGGAACTTCTGCCACGTGTCGGCGCCGTCGAGGTCGGCCGCCTCGTAGAGGTCGCCGGGGATGGTCTGCAGCCCGGAGAGCCAGATGACCATGTGGAAGCCCATCGCCTGCCACGCGGACATGAGGATGATCGCGAGCAGCGCCGTGTGCGGGTCGCCGAGCCAGTCGGGACCCTGGATGCCGAACTTCAGCAGCACCTGGTTGATGAGGCCGTTCTTCTGGTACATGAACAGCCACAGCATCGACACGACGACCATCGAGGTGACGACCGGCAGGAAGTAGACCGTCCGGAAGAAGTTGACCCCGCGCATCTTGACGTTGACGAGCAGCGCCAGCCCGAGCGCGCACGCCGACTGCAGCGGCACGATGACCACGGCGAAGACGATCGTGTTGCGCAGCGACGCCCAGAACGTCTCGTCCTGGAAGAGGCGCACGAAGTTGTCGGTGCCGATGAACTCCGCCGGACGGGGCGAGATGAGCCGGGCGTTGGTGAAGGCGAGCCCGAACGTCAGCCCGATCGGGATGAGCAGGAACGTGATCAGCAGGACCGCCGCCGGCAGCAGCATGAGCAGCGCCGTCGTGGTCGATGAGCGGGAGCCCGGTAAGGGCGTCCTCTTCCGGGTCGCGATGGCCGAGGCGTCCTCGGCCGCAGTGATGGTGGTCATGTCAGTCACTCACTGGAAGTAGCCGTTGGACTTCTGGTTCGCGTCGATGTCCTTGACGGCCTGGTCGAGCGACTGCTTCGGGTCCGCGCCGTTGAGGATGTCCTGCGCCGTCTTGGTGAACTCCGTCGCGATGAACGGGTAGCCCGGCGTCACGGGACGCAGCACCGCGAACTTCTTCGCGTAGTCGAGGAAGACCTGGTTCTCCCCGCCCTTCTCGTAGCCCTTGACCTGGGCGGCCGCGGCGTCGGTGGCCGGGATGTTCGTCGTGGCCGTCGCGACGCTCGCGACGTACTTGTCCTGCGACGCGAACTTCATGTAGTCGAGGGCGCCGGCCTGGTCGGAGCAGTTCTGCGAGATGCCCCACTGCCACGAGCCGCCACCGATCTTCGGGCCGGTGCCCAGGTCCGGCGGCGGGAGGAAGAGGGTGTCCTTGCCGAAAGCCTTGCGGGTGTCGACGGCCGTCCACGTGCCGTTGTAGAGGATCGCGGACTTGCCGTTGATGAAGTCCTTGGCCGGGTCGGCGCCGGACTTCAGCGGCACGAGCCCGTCGGTGACGAGGCTGCGGAACCACGTCGCCCACGCGACCGCCTTGGGACCGTTGAGCACGCCCTCGGCCGACTTGTAGTCCTTGCGGTCGATGAGGTCGCCGCCGAAGCTCTGCAGCATCGGGGAGTATGCGTAGGGCCACCACTCGCCGGTGAAGCTCGTCGCGAGGTCGAGCGGGTTCGCGTAGGCGCCCGAGGCCTTGATCTTCTTCAGCGCCGCGGTGAACTCGTCCTTGGTCCACGGCTGGTCGACGGTCGGCACGCGGATGCCGTACTTGTCGAGGATCGTCTTGCGCGTGACCATGACCAGCGCGACGTCGTAGTAGCCGAAGGAGTAGGTCTTGTTGTTGAACTTGCCGAGCACCGTCGGCAGGTACTTCGACAGCGTGGAGTCCATGCCCTCGAGCGGGGCCAGGTAGCCGGCCCAGGCCCAGTTCGGCACGTTGGGGCCGTCGATGTCGAGGATGCAGGGCAGCTTCTTGCTGGCCGCGGCCGCGACGACGGACTGGTTGTACGAGTCCTGCGGGAAGGCCTGGATCTTGACCTTGTACTTCTTCTGGCTCGCGTTGTAGTCGTTGACGATCGCCGTGATCGACGCGAGCTCGGCCTTGTTGCCGGCGTTGTGGGTCCACATGGTCAGCTCGCCCCCGGCGCCGCCGGAGCTGGAGCTGGCGCCCTTGGTGCAGGCGGCCATCGAGAGGGGCAGCGCCGCGGCGAGCAGGCCGACGGCGACGCGCTTGGTGGGGGTGAGCTTCATCGTGTCCTCCGGTGTTGGAAGGTCAGCGCCAGTGCTAAAACCTTTCAGCGCCGAATGTAGCGCTCGCACCCAACCCTGCACAAGGGGTTGCTAAAACCTTTTAACCTGCTGTGATGTAGTCGTGATCGTCCTACCGCGGGGTACGATCGCCTCTGGCTCCCGCGAAAGGGACATCCGGCATACGACCGTCGCCCGGGCGACGACCAAGGAGTGGTCAGTGACGAAGCGACCGACGCTCGCCGACGTGGCCGCGCGGTCCGGGATGTCGAAGACGGCCGTCAGCCTCGTGCTCAACAACCGTCCCGGTTCGCGTCTGTCGGACGATGCGGTTGCCCGCATCCAGGAGGCAGCCCGCGAGCTGAACTATCGCCCCAACCCTGCGGCCCGCTCCCTCCGTCTCGGCAGGACCGGCTCCATCGGCTTCATCTCCGACGAGGTGACGATCACCCGCTTCGCGTCGGCGATGATCCGCGGCCTGCTCGACGTGGCCGACGAGGGCGACCACGCCGTCCTCATCGCCGAGACCGGCAATCACCCCAAGCAGCTCGCCCAGGCGCTCGAGTTCATGATCGACCGGCAGGTCGACGGCATCGTCTTCGGGTCGATGGCTGCCCGCCTCCTCGACCTGCCGCCGCTGCCGGAGTCCATGCGCATCGTCACGGCCAACAGCGCAAGCACGCGGCCCTGCGCCTCGGTGCTGCCCGCCGAGCGCACGTCCGGCCGCGCCATGATGCGCCTGCTCCTCGAGCACGGCCACGGCGACGGTATCGCGATCATCGGGAGCACCCCCGACGCCCCCGCCGACCCACGCGCCTCGGTGACGATCGGCGCTCGCTTCGCCGGCATCGACGAGGCTCTCACCGAGGCGGGCGCCACGCCCGTCGCCGTGGTCGACGTCGGCTCCTGGGAGCCGTGGAACGGCTACGCCGGCGCGGTGCAGGTGCTCGACTCGAAGGTGCCCGTCACGGCGTTCCTCTGCCTCAACGACCGCGTTTCTTTCGGCGCCTACCAGGCCCTCAACGAACGCGGTCTGCGCGTGCCCGACGACGTGTCCATCGCCTCCTTCGACGACGACGAGATCGCCTCCTACCTGCGGCCCGCCCTGACGACCGCCCGACTGCCCTACGAGGAGATGGGTCGCAAGGCGATGGAGCTCGTCCTGCGCCCCGAAGAGGCGACCGGTGAGCACCTCGTGGAGATGCCCGTCCAGGTGCGCGGGTCGATCCGCTCGCTGTCCTGAGCCGGTCCTGCGCCTCTAGCGAAGCCGGAAGGGCGGCGCGGGCGAGCCGGCCGCCACGCACGACGTGTCCAGCCCGTCGACCCTCCCGGCCGCGACGAAGGCCGCGACCATGGCGGGCAGGCAGCCGAGGTGCCCGACGACGTGCTGCTGCGCCGGCAGGACGACGACCTTGCTGTGCGGCTGCTGCGCCGCGACGCCGGTCAGGTTCGAGGGCGGGTCCTGCGGGTCCCCATCACCGGCCAACCACAGCACGGGCACCGGCGTCCGCACCCCGCCGCCGTCCCCTTGGGGCACGACCCCGCGCGGCAGGTGGGCGCACATCACCGCCCGCTGCTGTGCCTTGGCCAGCTCACGCGGGAGGGCATAGCTGCCGGCCCCGAGCCGCGCCACGTCGGCGGCGTCTGCCCTCGCCCACGCCTCGGAGCAGAGGATCTCATCGGCCATGAGCAGGTTGGGCCGGTCGGCGTCGTTGACGCCGATCAACGCCGAGGCCTCGACGTACTTCCCGACAGCCGTGAGGTGGATGGCGAGCGGGAGCTGCGCTGCTCCCGCCTCGGTGAGCAGCGCCGCGTGGATGGCCTCGGCCAGGGTGCCCTGGTCGATGACGGCGGCCGCACCGGAGGATGGGTCGACGACCCGCACCGGTGTCCGGAACCGCGCCAGGACGTCGCGCCACTCGGCGTCGAGCCGCGGGAAGGCGGTGTGACAGCTCTGGTCAGCGGCACAGCGCCGCAGCACCAGCGCGAGCGCCGCCTGGCTGCTGGCCGCCATCCGCTCGAAGACCGGGACGTCGAGCGGGGTGCCTCCGTCGAGGACCGCGGTGCGCACGTGCTCGGGGTGCTGGCGCAGGTAGTACTGCGCGAGGGTCACACCGTACGAGCTGCCGTAGAGGTCGATCGTGCCGTAGCCCAGGGCGGCACGCACCGCGTCGAGGTCGTCGGCCGCGACGGTGGAGGTGAACTGGCGCGGGTCGACGTCGAGCTCGTGGAGGCCGTCGCGCGCCCACGTCGCCAGCCGTGCGTCCGCTGCCGCCGGGGACAGCCCCGTGGTGGCCGGCAGCGGCGGGAGGGTCGCGGCCTTCGACGCGCCGGTGCCGCGCTGGTCGACGAGGACGATGTCGTGGGCGGCGTGCAGCGTCGCGTAGACCGACGGGAACCACGCGAAGAACTGGGTGCTCGCCTCACCCGGGCCGCCGGCCAGGGCGAAGACCGGATCGGCTGCCGCTCGAGCGGCGCTCGCCGGGATGACGGCCACGCGCAGCCCGAGCTGTCGACCCGCCGGCTTCGACCGGTCCTCTGGCACGGTCAGCGTGCCGCAGAGGGCGGTGGCGTGCGCCCGCGTCGGGCGTTCGCCCTTGATCGTGCACGCCACGAGCGGCACTCCGGCCAGGGTCCTCGACGTGGTGGTGGTGGTGGTCGACGCGCGCTGCGACGAAGGCTGGCTGGGTGACGTCGTGCAGGCCGCAAGCGACACAGCGGCCAGCGACACAGCGGCCAACCCCACGCCCGCTGCTGTCGCGGCCTTGGCTCCGATGCGACGCGGAGAACGCCCCACCTGCCACCTCCTCGCCCCAGCGTGCGAGCCCGGTGGCGGCGCGCCCAGAGGCGAAGGTCCCGCCTCTGGTTGCGGCCCCACCTCGAGGCGTGACGTCGGTGATCAGGCGGTCTCGTCCGGCGTCCGACGCGGTCGTCCGCGCTTGGGCAGCGGGCCGGCGTGCTTGGGCATCCGGCCCGCCTCGGCGAGCGCCCGCCGCAGGATGAGCTCGGCCTGGGCGTTGACGCTGCGCAGCTCGTCGTTGGCCCAGCGCACCAGCGCGTCGTGCAGGGCGGGGTCCAGGCGCAGCAGCACCTGTCGGCGGCTCACGTGTAGAGCGATCCCGCGTTGACGACCGGCGACGGCGGCTGGTCGCCGCACAGCACGACGAGCAGGTTGCTCACCATCGAGGCCTTGCGCTCCTCGTCGAGGTCCACGATGTCGTGCTCCGCCAGCCGGGCGAGGGCCATCTCGACCATGCCGACGGCACCTTCGACGATCCGGCTGCGGGCGGCGACGACGGCGTTGGCCTGCTGGCGACGCAGCATCGCCTGGGCGATCTCCTGCGCGTACGCCAGGTGCGAGATGCGCACCTCGACGATCTCGACTCCGGCCACCGAGACGCGCTGCGCCACCTCGGCCGCCAGCTCGCCCGCCACGACGTCGGTGGAGCCGCGCAGCGAGGTGCCCGCACCCTCCGCGACGTCGTAGGGGTGCGTGTTCGCGACGTGACGCAGAGCCGACTCGGCCTGGACGGTGACGAAGTTGACGTAGTCGTCGACGGCATACGTCGACCGCGCCGTGTCGGCCACCTGCCACACGACGATGGCGGCGATCTCGACCGGGTTGCCGTCGGCGTCGTTGACCTTGAGCCGGCTCGTCTCGAAGTTGCGCACGCGGATGCTGACCTGGCGGCGGACCGTCAGCGGCAGCACCCACCAGAAGCCGGGCCGGCTCACCGTGCCGACGTAGCGGCCGAAGAACTGCACGACCTGCGTCTGCCCCGGCGGGACGACGACGAGTGCGGAGAGCACGAGCGCGGCGACGAGGATCGGCAGCCAGAGCAGGCCCGTGTTGTCGTTGGTGACCATGTAGGCGATGGCGACGCCGCACGCCGCCACGACGATGACACCGAACCAGCCGTTGAGGGCGAGGGCCGGGCGCTGCGCGATCTCGACGCGGACCCCCTGGTGACCGACGGGCCCCTGGGTTGTTGGGCTTGGAGCTGGGGTCGGGACGGAGCTCATGATGCCTCCTGCACGCAAAAGAAAGTGATATCACTTAGATAGCACTTTCATGCGGCGGACGGAAGGGGCACGCGCCAACAAGGGCCGGCATCAGGCATACGGCCGCAGCTCCCACGGCATGACGTCGGGCGCCACCAGCTGCACCGTGTCGATCTCGTTGTCGCGACACACGATCAGCCACAGCTCGCGCGTGTCGTCACGCTCCGCCGCGATGGTGCCGTTGAGCACGTGGTCGAAGGTGAAGTCGGCGAAGTCGGGCCGGCCGCTCGTGCGGGCCAGGGCGCCGGGGCAGAGGAAGTGGTCGATGCGGTACTGCAGCCACGCCTCGGCCATCCGCGACTTCTCGGTGCGGCTGCCCCACTCCGGGCGCGACGGACACGGCATCACCCACGTGCTCGTCACGGTCGTCTGCCGGCAGGGTCGCGTCACGAGCACGGAGCACGAGGGCGCATGGCTGATGGCGTGGAGGCGCTCCAACCATCTCCGCGGCGCCTTCAACGGCGACGTCTACGCCGTGACCCCGCACGGCTGGGGCGGCTACCTCGACCACCGGGCGGGCTACGAGCCCTGCCTCGACGCCGCCTGAACGTCTGCGTGAGCACTGTCGGTGGTCGAAGGTATGTTCGACTCATGACACCGGAACCATCGACGCTCGCGCTCCTTCGGAGCCGGCTCGCCGACCTCGAGGCGCGCCAGCGCGCTGCGGGTGGCGCGTCCGAGCCTGGGTTCTGGGAGCGCTTCGCCGGTCGTATGCCGTCACCCCCGTCCGCGCCCGACGCCTCGACCGCGCACCGGGGGAAGGGTCATCGACGAGCGCGGCGGGCGCGACGGGTCGCGCCGGAGTCACGGCCGGTCACCGCGGCGCACGGGCCGTGGTCGGAGCTGTCGGCGGAGAGCCTGGCTTCGCTCGACCTTGATGCCTTGAAGCCGCTCTCCGAGGCGGAGTGGCACGAGATGGTCAACGACCCGGCGTGGATCGAGGCCACCGCGGAGCGAGCGGCCGCGCGCGGGGACGACAGCGACGACAGGGACCGTCAGCAGGCGATCGCGGTCGAGGCCGTCGCGGGGTTCGCCCTCGACCGGCACGCGAGCGCCGATCTCACCGCCGCGGCAGAGCAGGTCGCCCACCAGCGGCGCAACCACGAGGTGACGCTGGTCAACATCGTCTCCGAGCTGGTGTCCCGGGGCGTCGAGGCTCCCGATGGGCTGTCGCGCGCTGACTGGCTGCGCAGCCATGACCCGTCCCTGTCGGCTGGGCAGGCCAAGGCCTTCGTCACGGTGGGCACGGCACTGGCCGATGCGCGATGGGCCCGGCTGCGCCTGCTCGTCGTGACCCAACAGGTGACGGTCGGCAACGCCGCGCAGATCGTCGACTTCCACGAGCGCACCGCCCCGGTCGCCGACCCGCAGGACCTGACGACAGCCCTCGACGACCTCACCGACCAGGCCCGGCAGCTCCGGCCTGAAGAGCTGTCCCGGCTCGTCCGGCACCACACCGAGCAGATCAAGCCGCCCCGCGACGAGGACGCGCTCGACCGCGGCCGGCGCGACGCGCGCGGACTGTGGTTCACCCAGCCCAACGCCACCGGGATGGTCGGCCTGCGCGGCGTGCTGGACCCCGAGGGCGCGGCAATCCTCAAGTCCGCGATCGATCCACTGTCCATCCCGTGCCCCGAGAAGGACGAGCACGGCCGCACCGTCACCCCCGACGACCGCACCCCGGCCCGGCGCCGCATGGACGCGCTGCTGGCCATCGTCCAGCGCGGCGTCGCCTCCGCCGACGGCGTGCCCACCACCGACAAGGCCAAGGTCGTCGTCCTCATCGACCTCGACGATCTCCTCGCGGACGTGAACGGCGACATCCCCGAGGCATTCCGGCGCAAGCGTTCCTCCAGGCGGAGCACCGGCAGCGGGACCTGCACCACGCTGACGGGCGACGTGCTGTCGCCGGGGGTCGTGCGCCGGATGGCGTGCGACGCCGAGATCATCCCCATGGTGCTCGGCAGCGACGGTGAGCCGCTCGACGTCGGCCGCAGGCGGCGCCTCTTCACCCGGGGCCAGCGACTCGCCCTCATCGCGCGCGACAAGGGCTGCAGCTGGGCCGGGTGCACGGTGCCCGCCAGCTGGTGCGACGCCCACCACGCGGTCCATTGGCGACACGGTGGTCGCACCTCCCTGCTCAACGCAGCCCTGCTGTGTCCCAAGCACCACACCGAGGTCCACGACCGCGACCTCACGGCCACGGTCACCGCGCTCGGCGTCACCTGGCACACCTGACCGTCTCGCCCCGCACCCCGCCGGCGCCGGCGGGGTCAGTGGTCTGTGTCAGTGCTTCCCGTTCGAGCACTTCCACGTGCGCGCCTACCGGTGGGGGCGAGGACGGCAACGCGGCTCAGCCGCCGACGAAGCCAAAGCCTGAACCGACATGGACGTACTCCTTGCCGCACCGGGCGCAGGCGCGGTAGAGCTCGCCGTCCGGCGTGTGGGACGTCTGCCACACGTGGCGGGTGTTGGTGCGGCAGCCGATGGGCAGGTGGAGGGCGGGCTCCGGCTGCGGTCCGCCGTCCGTCAGGGCGGCGTGCATCGTGGAGGCCGAGGCGGCGACCCCCACGGCGTAGCGCCACGCAGCGATCCGCCCGAGGTCGTGCATCTCGGCGACCAGCTCGTCGTGGTAGCGATCGCGGGTCTCGGGGGGGACGCCGACGGTGGCCCGCTCCATCGCCGACGCCGCGAAGCGGACCGCCGCCCTCTGGTTCTTCCTTCTCATGACAAGCCCTCCTTCGGTATCGCAGCTTTCGGAATGGCAGCGAAGCCAGGTCGCGGTCGGCGCGCAGAGGCCAAGGCCCTCCCCGCCTGTGTGGCACCCGACTCCGTGAGCCGGTAGTACCTGCGCGCCGGTCGCCCCTCCGTGCTCGGGTCGATGTCCTCCCACCGGGACTCCAGCCAGCCCACCCTTTCCAGGCGGGCCAGGATGGGATGGACCGTGCCGCTGGGCAGCCCGGCGAGCTGGCCGATCCGCGACCCGTACCAGTCGGCCGTCAGGTCGCTGAAGAGGACGTCGAGGACCAACCGTGTTGCCATGGTCATCCGGGGTGGCATAGTCGTACTCTACCTAGGGTCACCGCTACCTGCCAAGAGCTGGCGGCCACGGACTCGAGATCTCACCACCCGGCACGCGGCATGCGGCACCGCTTGCCGGGCGCGCGGCCCCTCCTGCTGACATGATCGTGAGCCATGACCACGACGGTGTGGCTCGTCCCCCACACGCACTGGGACCGGGAGTGGTACGAGCCCTTCCAGCGCTTCCGCCTCCGCCTCGTCGACCTCATGGACGACGTCGTTGCGCGGGCGGAGCGCGAGCCCGACTTCCGCTTCACGATGGACGGCCAGATGGCCGCGGTCGACGACTACCTCGAGGTCCGGCCCGAGCAGACCGAGGCCGTCCGCGCGCTCGTCGCCCGAGGCCAGCTGGCAATCGGTCCGTGGCGCGTGCTCATGGACGAGTTCCTCTGCTCGGGCGAGACGATGATCCGCAACCTCGAGATGGGCTGGACCGACGCCTCCCGCTTGGGCGCGGTGATGCCGATCGGCTACCTCCCCGACATGTTCGGCCACTGCGCGCAGATGCCCCAGCTGCTGCGTCACGTCGGCATCGAGCAGGCTGTCGTCTACCGCGGCGTGCCGGCGGAGGTCGACTGCCACGAGTTCTGGTGGCGCTCCCCCGACGGCACCGGCATCCGCACCGAGTTCCTCGCCAACAGCTACGGCAACGCCGCCGACGTCTTCGGCAGCGGCGCGGCCCGCGAACGTCTTGCCGCGCGGCTCGACACCCAATCGCACTGGTATGCCGGGGACTTCCTCGCGATGTACGGCACCGACCACGCCGCCCCGCTCCCCTCGTTGATGGCCGAGGTGGCCGAGCTGAACGAGGTCGCGGACGCGACCCCGGACGGGCCGGCCGTCCGGGTTGCCACGCTGACGGACTACCTGGCCGAGCCGCGCCACCCGCGCGAGGCGTTGCGCGTCGTCGACGGGGAGCTGCGCAGCCACGCGCGCGCCAACATCCTGCCCGGCGTGCTCTCGGTGCGCTGGCAGCTCAAGGAGGCGATGGCCCGCACCGAGCGCCTGCTGACCCGCTACGCCGAGCCGTTCGCGGCCCTGCACCTGCAGAGCCTGCCGTCGCACTACCTGGCCATGGCCTGGCGTCGGGTCATCGACTCCTCCTGCCACGACTCGGTGACCGGGTGCGGGGTCGATGAGACCGCCGTCCAGGTTCTCGCCCGGCTCCAGGAGGGCGAGCACGCCGCCCAGGCCGTGCGTGACCGCGCTCTCACCGCAGCACAGGTGATGAGCCCGGCCGGGTCGGTCATCGTCGCGAATCCGCTTGCCACACAGCGAGATGACGTCATCGATGTCACGCTGCCCGTGCCCGAGCAATGGTCCGCGGTCGGTTTCGAGCTGCCCGGCGGCCGAGTGGTCCCGGCCCAGGAGGTATCGCGGCCTGCCGTGGAGCTGGCGAGCGAGCGGGTCCGCTCCGGTGACCTGCCCCGACTCATGCACCGCGTGCACGACCGGGAGCTCTTCGGCCTCCAGCTGCGCGACATCGAGATCGACGGGGCCGGCCAGCGCCTGACCTTCCAGCTCGCCGACCACGGTGACCCCGACTTCGACGCCATCGCCGCGGAGGCCCGGCTGCGCAGTGCCGCAACGGCATCCGGGCCCGACGCGATCTGGGACGTGATCACTGCCGACGAGCCCCGACGCCGGCTCGCGGCCGCCATCCCCGCGCCGCCCTTGGGGTGGACCACCGTTCGCGTCGCTGAGATGACCGCGCCCACGCTCATGCCCACCCCGATGGAAGCGACCAGCGAGAGCGGGCGGCACGGCATACGCCAGGGCGAGCGCGTGCTCGACAACGGACTCGTGCAGGTCCGGGTCGACGGCGACGGCACCTTGACCGTCAGCGCGGACGGGGTCACCCTCCGCGGAGTCGGGCGGCTCGTCGACGGCGGCGATCCCGGCGACTCCTACAACTACGCACCGCCGGCGCACGACGTGCTCGTCAGCGAGCCGACGCAGGTGTCGGTGACGGCGCTCGGAAGCGAGGGCCCGGTGATCGGCGCCCTGCGTGTCGACCGCCGCTACGAGCTTCCCGTCGCGAGCGACCTTGCCGGGCGGTCCGATGCCACCGAGTCCACCGCGGTGGCGATGCACGCCGAGCTGCGAGCCGGCGAGCCCTTCGTCCGGCTCCGCCTCGACTGGCAGAACGTCACCCGCGACCACCGGCTGCGCCTTCACGTCCCGACGGCCGGGCCGGCTGCGGTGTCGCACGCGCAGGGTCAGCTCGCCGTCGTGGAACGAGGTCGCACCGCAGAGGCCGGTCCGGTCGGGGAACACCCGCTGCCGACCTTCCCGGCCGAGCGCTTCGTCGACGCGGGAGGCGTCGCGGTCCTCCTCGGCCGCACGGTGGAGTACGAGGTCGTGGACTCCGCGGACCCCGTGGATCCGGCGAGCTCAGGCGACGGAACCGAGATAGCGGTGACGCTGCTGCGCTCGATCGGCTACCTCAGCCGCAACGTGCACCCGTACCGCAGCGAGCCGGCCGGTCCCCAGCTGCCGACACCCGACGCGCAGGCGCTCGGGCCGTGCCACCTCTCGCTGGCCGTCATGCCGCACCAGGGCTCGTGGGCCGCAGCGCAGGTCGCCCAGGCGACCGAGGCCTACCTCCACCCGGTCGTCGTGGCCCGCGGGTTCGGACCAGCCGACGGAGCGTTGCCGTCCGTCGAGGGCCTGACCCTCTTGGGCGCCGGCGTCGAGCTCGTGTCGCTGCGGCGCCGAACCGATGCCGACACGGCCGTCGAGGTGCGGGTCGTCAACATGTCCGACCAGCCCACCGTCGCGGTGCTCGGGTCCGATGCGGTGCCGGTCCACGTGGCCGCCGTCGTGGACGGGCGCGGCACGCTCGGCACACCCAGCAGTGAGCTCGACGTGGCCGATGGTCGGGTCCGGGTTCCGCTGCGCCCGTGGGAGATCGCCGCAGTGAGAGTAGGAATCGGAGCCCCGCTCCACCCCTGACAGTTACTGCCAGCCTCTCCGGATGCCCCCTCGGGATGACTCCCCTCGGGAGAGTCGAGTGCCCACTTTCACCCGCAGAGGGCGTGCACGACCCGGTCGTCGTCCTCGAGCCAACAGGGACCCGACCACCCCGGCACGCGGAGGCGGTCACCGAGGACCCGGCGGCGCGGCCGGCCCGATCCCGTGAGGAGCAGCCCCTCCGCGTCGAGGGCCACGATCTCGTCACCGTCGCGAATGACGAGGGGCCCGTCGACCGACTCACTGACCGCGGTCCGCCCGGCGCGCACGGCCTGGACGACGTCGTCGCCCTCGGCGAGGACCCACGTCGTCGGCGATCCCGGGAGCCCGTCATGACCCGGCTCGTGGAAGTCGCTGCCGCCGATGGGCACGGTCTCGGGGGTGAGCAGCCACCAGGCCAGCGGTGCTCCCCACGTCGGCACCTGGGCCCACGAGGAGTGCCACACCTCAGCCACCGGCGGACGATCGACCGGCAGCAGCCACGCGCAGTCCGCGGCGAGCGGATGGTTGATCGACAGCACGCCGCCCCGACTCTCGGCCTGCTGGGTCCAGGTTTCCGGCGGGCTCCGGAAGTCGACGAGGCCGACGTCGCCCAGGACGTTGGCGTGACCGACGTCCCGCGTCACCTCCTGCCCCGGGACGAGCACGATGCCGTGCCGGCGCCCGGCCTCCGGGAGGTGGGCGTGATGGCTCGTCGTGTTGTGGTCGGTGACGGCCAGGAAGTCGAGCCCCCGTGACGCCGCCAGCGCGGCCAGCCCACCGACCGACAGCACGCCGTCGGAATGCACCGTGTGCGCGTGGAAGTCCCCAGCGAGCCACCGCATCCCGTCCACGGTCGGCAGCCGACGTGGGCGACGCGCGCCACGTGAAGCCGTCGCTGCCGGAG